>JADGIB010000435.1 GCA_019683665.1 Solirubrobacteraceae bacterium | reverse complement strand
GTGCCGGCCGGCTCGTCCGGCGCGGCCGGGCCGGGTGGCGCGGCCGGGCCGGGCGACGCGGGCAGGGGCGGCGGGGCGGCCGGATCGAGCTGGCGCTCGACGGCGCCGCCGTCAGCCCGGCGGCCGGACGAAGCCGGCCAGGCGCTCCTGGACGAGCGTCGCGAAGCGGATCGTCGTGCGGTCCTCGAGGCAGGCGCCGGCGGCCTGGATGCCCGCGGGCAGCCCGTCGACCAGCTGCCGCGTCGGGATCGCCGTGGACGGGAGGTTCGCGACGCGGAGCACCGTCGCGTCGTCGAGGCGGCGCCCGACGACCATGCAGCCGATCGGCAGCCCCGGCCGCCCGGGGAGGGGGACGCTCAGCGCCGGGTGGCCGGTGACGCCGGCGTCGCGCCGTCCCGCGAGCGCGCCCGGCTCAGCCGGTGGCGGCGCCGACCTGCTCGAGGGTGCCGTCGGCCAGGTGCAGGTGGCGGTCGGCGTGGGCGAGCGGCTCGTCGTCGTGGCTGACGACGAGGGTGGCGATGCCGCGCTCGCGGGCCTGCTCGGCCAGCAGCGCCGACACCTGGGCGGACAGGTCGCCGTCCAGGGACGCGGTGGGCTCGTCGGCGAGCAGGACGGCGGGGCGGGCCATCAGCGCCCGGGCGATCCCGACCCGCTGGCGCTCGCCGCCCGACAGCTGGCCGGGGAGCTGGTTGCGCCGGTCGGCGAGGCCGAGCTCGGCCAGCAGCGCCTCCGCGCGGGCCCGCGCGCTCGAGCGCCGCTCGCCCTGGATGTGGCCGACGAGCTCGAGCTGCTCGACGGCGGTCAGCGACGCGATCAGGTTGGCCGACTGGTAGACGATCGCGATCCGCTCGCGGCGCAGCTTCGTGCGCGCACGCTCCTTGAGCGCGGCCGGCGGCGTGCCGGCGACGATCACCTCGCCGCCGTCGACGTGGCGCAGCAGCCCGGCGGCGGCGAGCAGCGTCGACTTGCCCGAGCCGGACGGCCCGGTGACGACGACGACCTCGCCGGCGGCGATGTCGAGATCGACCCCGTCGAGCAGCGTGCGCGTGCGCTCGCCGTCGGGGACCGTGATCCGGACGTCCCGCAGGGCGAGGCTCACGGCTCGACCCCCAGCGCGATCGCCGGCGGGACCCGCGCGATGCGCCGCATCGTCACGAGGCTGCCGGCGATCCCCGTCACGACCAGCAGCACGACGCTCATGACGATGCTGCCGGCGTCCAGGGCGACCGGCACGGGCCCGCCGTCCAGCGCGGCGACGATCGCCGTGCCGACCACGGCCCCGGCGATCGAGGCGAGCGCGACGACGATCGCCATCTGCGCGACGCCGTCGCGCACGACGTAGAGCGTCGAGGCTCCCATCGCCTTGAGCAGGCCGATCTGCCGGGTGCGCTGGACGGTGAGGACGGTGAAGAACGCGCCGACGATCAGCGCCGAGATCACGATCAGGAAGCCCCGGATCAGCGTCATCGTCGCCATCTCCGCGGTGTAGCCGGGCGAGCCGTCGTAGGCGCCCTCCTTGGTGACGACCTCGGTGTCGGACGCCTGGGCGAGCGCGGCGGTGTCGACGCCGTCGGGGACGCGCAGGGCGATGGCGGAGAAGCGGCCGCGCGGGTCGTTGCCGTAGACGACCGAGCGCCAGCCGTCCAGCGACGTGAAGGCGATCGGCGCGTGCCCGTAGGAGCCCGCCGAGGTGAACCCGAGGACGGGCAGCGTCACGTCCGAGCCGGCGATGGTGTAGCGGTCGCCGACCTTCACGCCGTCCTCGCGCAGCTCCTCGTCCAGGACGAGGCCGTCCAGGGACCCGTCGGCCGGCGTCCCGGTCTCCGGGGCCAGGAAGCTCCCGGGCTCGACGCCGAACAGCGCGATGTCGATGCTCGGCCCGCCGTCCTCGGCGGCCGCGTTGACGAACGACACGCCGATCGGCGTGGCGTCCACGCCGCCGGCGTCCTGCCACGGCCGCAGCGCGCGCTCGTCCAGCGTCGAGCGGCTGAACACCGCGTCGGAG
>JADGIB010000434.1 GCA_019683665.1 Solirubrobacteraceae bacterium | reverse complement strand
GGGCGGCGGCGGCCAGGTCGAGGCGGGCCCGGCGGCCGGGGCGCGCGACCCCGGCGGCGGGGGCGGCGGCACCGGCGGCTGGAAGCCCCCGGGCAGGCCGAAGGCCTCGGCGCCGGAGGCGGGGCGGTCCCCGCCGAACGCGTCGGCGCCCGACGCGGGGCGGTCCCCGCCGAAGGCGCGCTCCGCGTCGCTGCTGTCCGGCCGTTCGCGCTCGTCCATCGGGCGCCGGATTCAAGCAGCGGCGCAGGCGGCGCGTCCACGGCGACCGCCGGCTGCGCGAGACTGCGCCCATGCACGACGCGCCCCCCGAGCTGTGGCTGGCCCGCCACGGCGACACCGCGTGGACGGTCTCCCGCCAGCACACGTCGCGGACCGACCTCGACCTGACCGACGCCGGCGTCGCCGCGGCCCGGGCGCTCGCCCCGAAGCTGGCGGGGGAGGCGTTCGACGCCGTCCTCTCCAGCCCGCTGCGGCGCGCCCGCCGGACGGCCGAGCTGGCCGGCTTCGCGCCCGAGATCGACGAGCGCCTGCGCGAGTTCGACTACGGCGACTACGAGGGCCGCACGACGGCCGAGATCCAGGCGGAGCGGCCCGGCTGGGACCTGTGGGCCGACGGCTGCCCGGGCGGGGAGACGGCGGCCGACGTCGGCGCCCGGATGGACGCCCTCATCGCCGACCTGCGCGCCCGCGGCCCGCGGCGGATCCTCGTCTTCGGACACGGGCACGCGCTGCGCGTCCTCACGGCCCGCTGGCTCGGGCTCGACCCGGTCGAGGGGCGGCGCTTCCTGCTCGCCCCGGCCGCGGTCGCCGTGCTCGGCAGCGAGCACGGCCACGCCGCCGTCGCGCGCTGGAACGCCTGACGGCCGCGCGCAGCGGCTACCGTTGCCGCGTGACGCCCTGGATCGCCGAGCACGCCGCCGAGATCGCCGCCCGGGCCGAGCGCGAGCTCGAGGCGCTCGTCGCCGTCTCCTCGCCGTCCGGCGACGTCGAGGGCGCCGAGGAGTGCATCAGCGTCGTCGGCGCGCTCGTCCCGGCCGAGGCCGCCACCGAGCGGGTGCCGTGCTCGTCGCCCGGCCACGCCGACGACCTCATCGTGCGGCTGCCCGGCACGGGGACGCGGCGGATCCTCCTGCTCGGCCACGTCGACACCGTCGTCTCCCACGAGGACCACCGGCCGCTGCTGCGCGAGCAGGACCGGCTCATCGGCTCCGGCGCGGTCGACATGAAGGGCGGCGACGTCCTCGCGATCGGCGTCATGCGGGCGCTCGTCGAGCGCCGCCACGAGTTCGCCGAGGTCGCGCTCCTGCTCGTCTGCGACGAGGAGTGGCGCAGCGCGCCGTTCGCCCACACCCAGACGTTCGCCGGCTGGGACGCCTGCCTGTGCTTCGAGGGCGGCCAGCTCGACGGCGGCCACGACGCGGTCATCGTGCGCCGCAAGGCGGCCGGGACGCTGCGCGTGCGCGCGACCGGCGCGTCGGCGCACTCGGGCTCGGCGCCCGAGCGGGGCCGCAACGCGCTGCTGGCGCTCGCCGCCGCCGCCCAGATGGTCGCCGCCCGCCACGACCCGGCCGGGCCCGACCGGCTCACCGCGGTCCCGACCGTCCTGCGCAGCGGCGACGCGTTCAACGTCGTCCCGTCGGGCGGCGAGCTCTACTGCGACCTGCGCGCCGACCGCACCGAGGCCTTCCACGAGGTGCTCGCCTCGCTGCCGAGCGAGATCGGCGGGGCGGAGCTGCACGCCGAGTTCGAGCGGATCTGGCCGGCGATGGACGCCCGCGAGGCGACCGCGCCGCTGCTGGCGGAGGCGTCGCGGCGGCTCGGGCGGCCGATCGTCGCCTCCTCGCGCGGCGGTGCGAGCGACGCGTCGCACTTCGCGTCGGTCATCCCGCTCACCGTCGACGGGCTCGGCCCGCGCGGCGGGGGCGCCCACGCCCCCCACGAGTTCGTCCTGCGCGACGGGCTGCGCTCGCGGGCCGAGGTCGCGCTGGCGATCGTCGACGCGCTCCTCTAGG
>JADGIB010000064.1 GCA_019683665.1 Solirubrobacteraceae bacterium | reverse complement strand
TTGAAGCTCCCGCGCCCCTGAGGGCCGACGGGCGGCCGCGTGTGGCACCTGGCATCGACCTGTCCGATGCCAGGTGCCACACGTCGCTCGCGGCGGGCGGGTGCGCGTCCCGGCGGGCCTAGGGCTCCTCGCCGCCGATCCCGCGCCAGATCGCGTACACGACCCCGGCGGGCACGCAGACGAGCACGAGCAGGGCGAGGATCGCGAGGACCGCGGGGGCGAGGACGGGCGGCTTGAAGGCGGCGATGCGGTCGAGGATCTGGCCGAGGCGGTCGGCGATCGAGCGGTCCTGGCCGGTCGAGAGCAACAGCGACAGCTTCTGCGGGATGACGGTGTCGTCGACGCTCGTCGCGGAGCGGTTCTGGATGCGGCCCTCGACCGTGCCCTGCAGCAGGGTCGACCGCTCGCCCGCGTTCTCGACGCAGACCGTGCCGATCGCGTTGCGCGGCGGCGCCGGGATCGTCGCGGCCAGCGGCTCGAGGCCGTGGTAGCCGGCGGCGATCTCGCCCTCGCCGCGCCAGCCGTCCATGCTCGCCTCGACGCGCAGCTTCGGGCCGGTCCCCTCGAACTTCGCGCTGAGGACGATCGCCGTGCGGGTGTCGGGCGACAGCGCGACCTCGCTCTCGCACACCCGCGCGCCCGGCTCCAGGAGGATCGGCGTGATCGTCGCGAACGGCGGCGGCGTCGGCGTCGAGGTCATGTCCGGGCGCGGCTTCGTCAGCCACGGGACGCCCCAGATCAGCAGCGCGCCCGCGATGAGCACCGCCGCCAGGACCGCAGGCCACAGGCGCCGCGCGCTCACGTGTAGAACCTCGCGACGGTCAGGCCCAGCCCGCACAGGGACAGGACGGTGAACGTGGAGAGCACGAGCACGCCGACGAGCGATCCCAGCCGGCGCGGCAGCGACGTGCACACGAACGCGATCGCCAGGCCCATCGACACGACGAGCGGCAGCAGGTAGCGGCCGACGAGCAGCGGGTCGAATGGCGGGCCCTGCAGGTCGCGGTAGGCGGACACGTGGAGGACCGCGAGCATCGACGCCGGCAGCGCCGCCACGACGACGATCTGCGCGGCGTGGGCGCGGACCGCCTCCCAGCGGCGCACGGCGATGAGCACGAGCGCGACGAGCCCGAGCCCGGCGGCGAGCTGGAGCGCGTCGTACACCCACAGCGGATACTGGATCTCCAGCGACCCGAACGTGCCGCCGAGCCCCTCGACGTAGACCTGCCGGTAGCCGTACGGCGGCCCCTGCGGGGACATCGTCCGCAGCGGCGGCAGGTAGAACTGCCACAGGTACGACAGGAAGCCCTTGATCGACCCGGCGCCGGTCGTCGAGCCGACCTCGCCGGTGATCGACGCCCCGCCGCCGTGCGCGGACGAGTAGGCGATCGCGATGCCGATCCCGGCCGCGAGCGCCGCCCCGGCGCCCGCCACCCACAGGGCCATCCGCCGCGTCCACGGCCGCGCCCGCCACAGGACGACCGCGAGCACGACCGCGAGCGCCGGCACCGCGGCCAGGCCGCGGCCGTGCGTCAGCGCCGACAGCCCGGCGATCCCGCCCAGCGCCAGCAGCACCCACGGCTTCGGCCCGACCCGCACCGCGACGAGCGCGAGGTAGGCGAAGGCCGCCCACACCGTCGCGAGCATGATGTCGGGGTTGACGACCCCGGACATGAACCCGAGCTGGGGCAGGAGCGCGACGCTCCCGGCGGCGATCGTCTGCGCCCGCCGCCGGCGCCCGAACACCTCGCCGGCGGCCAGCCATGCGAACGTGACGATCAGCAGGTAGAGCGGGACGTTCGCCAGGCGCATGACGACGAGCCGCGTCGGCAGCTGCGTCCAGCGCGACAGCCAGTACGGGATGGTCTGGTACGCGTAGTAGAAGGGCGGGTTCTGGCCCACCGGGTTGGGCCCCTCGCCGTCGGCGCGGGCGCCGTCGGGCATGGTCCTCGTGAACCGCTCGTAGGCGGCCTCCTCGGCCGGGTTCCAGCCGGGCCGCGCGTCGGCGACCCCGATGAGCGCGAGCAGGTTCTGCCAGTTCTGCCACTCGACCTGCTCGGTCGACCAGCTCCCGCCCTCGGTCGGGCCGAAGCTCGGGCCGCTGCCGGTCTCGGCGAGGTTCTGGACGTAGCCGACGTGGTTGTGCTCGTCGGGGCCCTGCAGCGGCGCCATCGCGAGCGTCCACGCGACCGACAGGAACGCGGCGGCGACGAGCAGCCCGCGCAGCGGCCGCGGGATCGCGCCCAGGCGCAGGCGGGCGCGCCGGGCAGGGGCAGGCTGGGAGGGGACGGCGACGGCCACGTGCGCGGGCTAGCGGTCCGACGCGCGGCGCGCGCCCACCGGCTCGATCACGTCCTCATCGTCCAGGGCCGGGCCGGCCGCGGCGCTCGACCCCTCGGCGGCCGGCGCGTCGCCGCGCGCCCGGCGCTCGGCCTCGTTCAGGCGCTCCTCGAGCAGCGCCACCCGCTGGGCCAGCACCTTCGACTGGTCGGCCAGGCGCGACACCGCCGCCGAGAAGTGCAGGAGCAGCAGCAGGACGAACGCGAACGCGACGAAGAACAGCGCGTTCGGCGGGTAGGCGATCCCGACCGCGTTGGCCAGGCGCTCGAGGCCGTCGCGCCACGCGGCCAGCCCGAGCAGGACGAGCGCGCTGAGCAGCCACAGCAGCGCGTAGCGCTCCAGGAGGCGCCGCCGCCGCACGAGCTCGAGCACGAACAGCAGCAGCCCGGCGGCGCCGATGATCGCGACGAGCTGGATCCGGTTGTCCACGGTCAGCTCACCCGCTCAGATCCCGGTCTCCGCTGCGACGGGCGCCCCGCCGCCCGGCTCCGGCAGCGGGCGGCGCCGGAACAGGCCGACGAACAGCGCCAGCAGCACCTTGACCATGTAGTACGCGGACTTCCCCGACGAGATCGACGACTGGCCCCCGCCGCGGGCGTACATCCGCACCGGGATCTCCTCCATCCGCAGCCGGTGGTGGTGGAGCATCAGGATCGCCTCCACCTCCGGGTAGTCGTGCGGGTAGTCGGTGGCGAACAGCCGGATCGCGCGGCGGTTGTAGAGCCGGAACCCGGACGTCGGGTCGCTGATCGGCTGGCGCACGAACCGCGACAGCAGGAACGCGAAGATGTGGATGCCGGTCCGGCGGCTGATCGGCGCCGGGTAGCGGTGCTCGTTGTCGCGGATGAAGCGCGACCCGCAGACGACGTCGAGCTCCGGGTGCTCGCGCATGTGCGTGACGAGCTTGTCGAGCTCGGCCGGGTCGTGCTGGCCGTCCCCGTCGACCTGCGCCATGTAGTCGTAGCCCTGCTCGCGGGCGAACACGAACCCCGCCTGGACCGCGCCGCCGATCCCGAGGTTGAACGGCAGCCGCAGGACGCGCGCCCCGGCGGCGTGGGCGACCTCGGCGGTCGCGTCGGTCGAGCCGTCGTCGACGACGACGACGTCCCATTCGGGCGCGTCGGCGTGGATCCGCCGGACGACGTCGCCGACCGTGGCCGCCTCGTTGTACGCGGGGACGACCGCAAGATGTGAGGAATCGGGGCGCACACAGGTCATGACGTTCGGCCGGGGCGTTCGTTGCGCAGTGACCGGGCCCGAGGTCCGGATTGTACGAGCCGGGCCGCCTACGATCGCTTCCCGTGCGCGTCTCGATCGTCGTCGTCACCTACGAGTCGGCCGCGGCGCTCGAGGCGCTGCTGCCCGCCCTGGCCCGCGAGCTGGCCGACGGCGACGAGCTGATCGTCGTCGACAACGCCTCCACCGACGGGTCCGCCGACGCCGCGCGCGCCGCGGGCGCGCGCGTGATCGCCAACCCCGCGAACGCCGGGTTCGCCGCCGCCTGCAACCAGGGCGCGGCCGCCGCGACCGGGGACCTGCTCGTCTTCCTGAACCCCGACTCGGTCCCCGAGCCCGGCTTCCGCGAGGCGATCGCCGCCCCGCTCGGCGGCGGGTTCGACGCGTGGATGGGGCTCGTCCTCGACGGCGACCGCATCAACACGAGCGGCGGGGTCGTCCACTTCACCGCGATCGCCTGGGCCGGGCAGGCGGGCGAGCCGGCCGCGGCCGCGCCCGCGCAGCCGCGCGAGGTCGGGTTCCTGTCGGGCGCCTGCCTGGCGATCCCGGCCGCGACGTGGCGGTCGCTGGGCGGCTTCGACCCGGCGTTCTTCATGTACCACGAGGACGTCGACCTGTCGCTGCGCCTGCGCCTGCGCGGCGCCCGGCTCGGGGTCGCGCCCGCCGCCCGCGTCGACCACGACTACGCGTTCGCGAAGGGGGCGGCGAAGTGGCGGCTGCTGGAGCGCAACCGCTGGGCGACGCTGCTGCGCACCTACCCGGCGCCGCTGCTGGCCGCCCTGGCGCCGGCGCTGCTCGCGCTCGAGCTCGCGCTGTGGCCGGCCGCGCTCGCGGGCGGCTGGGGGCGGGCGAAGGCGCTGGCCACCGCCGACGTCGTGCGCGCCCTGCCGCGCCTGCTCGCCCAGCGCCGCGCGATCCAGGCCACCCGCCGCGTCGGCGCCCGCGCGTTCGCCGACGGCCTCACCGCCGAGCTGTCGTCCCCGTACCTGGGCGCGGCCGCCCGCTCGCCGCTGCTGCGCGCCGCGCTGCGCGCCTACTGGCGGGCCGTGCTCGCGCTGCTGGGCCGCTGACGGCTCACAGGACCTGGACGGCGAGGACCTGCAGCCCGCGCGCCGGGTCCGGCTCGCCGGGCGCCTCGATCGGCAGCGAGATCCAGCCGTCGGCGTCGCGGCGCGCGACCGCGTCGACCTCGACGGTCTCGCCGACGCGGACCCGGCCGCGCCGGTCGCCGACGACGTAGCGCTGGCCGCGCTCGGCCCCCGGCAGCGTCCCGAGCGTCACCCGCACCGGCATCTCCTCCTCGTCGCCGGCGCGCGGCGCGACGACGAGCGTCGCGGCCGGCCCGCCGCGCAGGATCCGCCCGGTGTCGTCGGCCGTCCCGGTCAGCCCCCAGTCCCAGCGCGGCGGGGTGCTCGTGCGGACGAGCTCGACGCCGAAGCGCTCGGCCACCACCTCGGCGTCGCGGAAGGCGAACGTGCGGTCGCTGGTGGCGCGCACGAACCACGGGCCGTCGCCGAGCCCGGGCCCGCCGACCGACGCCTCCCCGGCGCCCGAGACGTAGCCGCGGAACGTCCCGTCGGGCCACAGCTGGAACGCCTGCGGGAACGGCTGCTGGAGGTCGGGGATGCTCGGCAGCGCCATCGTGCGGTCGACCGACGAGTTCCAGAACGACGTGTCCCACCACACCCCGTACGAGCTGCCGGGGTCGCCGAGCGTCGAGATGATGAGCTGGGCGGTCTCGCCGTCGGGCATCGCCTCGTCGATCCAGTGGCGGCCGTCGATGAACTCCCGGCTGACGCCGGCCTGGGTGTCGGCGATCTTGCGCAGCGAGTAGCCGGTCTCGGCCAGGCAGTAGACGCTGACGGCGGCGACGACGGCGAGCCCGGCGGCGCGCGCGTGCGGGCCGCGGCGCACGACCGCCAGCGCGAGGAGCACGGCGGCGCCGACGACGCCGAGCAGGTGCGGGAACGTCAGCTCCGGCAGCCCGATCGCCTTGCCGAGCTGCTGCGTGCGCCCGGCCAGGACGGTGTGGAAGGTCTGGTCGGGGGAGACGAGCGACGGCCCGCTCTGGCTCAGCGCCGCGCCGTAGACGAGCCAGCCGGTGACGGCGGCGCCGGCGACGAGCGGCCAGGTCGCGCGGCGGCGGTCGGCGACGAGCGCGGCCATCCCGATGAGCAGCAGCGGCGCGAGGTAGAAGAGGTAGCGGCTGTTGATGCCCTGCGGCGTGTAGCGGGCGGTGAACGACCCGACGGCGATCGTCAGCAGGACGCCGGTGATGACGGCGACGAGCGCGAACGCGTGCTGGTCGCGGTTCAGCGGCCGCGCGAGCGTCAGCAGCGCCCAGGCGACGGCCATCCCGAGCGGCACGACGGCGACGCCCACGGCGATGTAGGCGAGCAGCTCGCGGCTGAAGTCGAGCAGGCCGGGCGCGTCGAGCAGCCCGGAGGTCACGCCCGAGCGGCTGTAGCCGCCGAACAGGTTCGGCCGCAGCGCGAGGTAGGCGACGAGCGCGACGGCCAGCCCGGCCAGCAGCCAGCGGTGGCGGCGCAGCGCCGCCTTCAGGCCGCGGGCCAGCCGCTCGCGGCGCGGCTGCAGCGGGTCGCCCTCGGCGGCGTAGCGCAGCTCCTGGACGAGCAGCCCGCCGAGGAACCCGGCGGCGAGGACGGCGAGCTGGGGCCGGGCGAAGGCGGCGAGGAGGACCCCGGCGACCCCGATCGCGTCGCCGCGCCCGGACGGCTGCGCGACCGCGCGCTGGACGGCGAGCACGCCCCACAGGAAGGCCGGGTAGGCGGCGACCTCGGTCATCATCGTCGCGGCCGCGCCGATCCACGGCAGCCCGACGGTGAGCAGCGCGACGAGGTACGCCCAGCGGCGGTCGCCGACGACGCGCCGGGTCAGCAGGTAGGCCGGGATCGCCGCCGACACCATGATCGCCGCGTTGACGATCCCCATGAGCTGGTGGGCGAGGTTCGTGTCGCGGATCGCCCACACCGGGGCCAGGAGGATCGGCTGCAGCTGCGACCACGAGTTGAACCAGGCGTCGCTGGGCACGAGCGGGCGCAGCAGCTCGGAGATCCTCCGCGACTGCTTGACGTACTCGAGCTCGTCGGGCTGGATGAAGTACTGCGGGCACTGGAGGACGAACCACACCGTCCAGGCCAGCCCGGCGGCGAGGATCGCGACGAGCGGCCAGCGGACCCGGCCCAGGACGGCGGGCAGGCGGCGCGGCCGCGCGGGCGCGCGGGAGGTCGACGAGGCGCGGACGGTCAGCTCGGCGGCCATCGCTCGCTAGGACGCCGCCGCCACGGGCGAGTTGCGGATCGCGGCCCGCCACAGCCGCACGTTCATGGCCCGCCACAGCGCGTCGGGGTCGCGCCAGGCGCCGGCGCGCAGGTCGGCCTCGACGGCGGCGGCGTCGATCGCCGGGTCGTCGGCGCCGTCCAGGAGGACCTCGGCCGCCCACGCCCGGCCGCGCTCGGACCCGAGCCACTGCGCCTGCGGCGGCTCGAAGCCGACCTTGTCGCGGCGATCGAGCACCTCGGCGGGGACGAGGTCGCGGACCGCGTCGCGCAGGACGCGCTTCGTCACCCCGCCGGCGAGCAGGAAGCCGGGCGGCAGCGACAGCGCCAGCTCGGCGACGCGCCGGTCGAGGAACGGCAGGCGGACCTCGCGCGAGTGCGCCATCGAGTTGCGGTCCCCGTAGCGCAGCAGCTGGGGCAGGCTCGTGAAGAACGCCTCGCGCAGCAGCTCGTCGCGCAGCGGGTCGCGCGGGCGCGGCCAGTCGGGCTCCTGGACGGGGGCGCGGACCGCGGTCTCGACCGCGGCGGCGGTCGCGTACGGGGAGGCGTCGCGGCGGCGCAGGCGCACCGCCAGCGCCTCGGGGATGAGGTCGCGCCCGAGGGCGAGGCGCAGCGGCAGCCGGGCGGCGGGGTCGGTCATCAGCGCGCGCAGGACCGCCGCCGGCCCCTGCGAGCGCAGCGCGTAGCCGCGGGTGAGGAGGTAGCCGGCGAGCAGCTCGTCGGCGCCCTGCCCGTCGAGCAGGACGGTCACCCCGGCGTCCCTGGCGGCGGCGAACACCCGGTACTGGGCGTACTGGTTGAGCTTCAGCACCGGCTCCTGCTGGGCGGCGACGAACGCGGTCAGGTCGTCGGCGAGCGTGTCGAGCGTCGGCTCGGTCGCGTGGTGCTCGACGACCCCGGCGGCACGGCCGACCGCCTCCGCGTAGCGCCACTCGTCGCGGGCGTAGCCGGGGAAGCGGGCGGTGAACGCGTGGCGGCGGTGGTCACCGGCCAGGTGGGCCGACAGGGTCACGATCGCGCTCGAGTCGATCCCGCCGCTGAGCGAGGTGCCGACGGGGACGTCGGCCCGCAGCCGCAGGCGGATCGCGTCCAGCAGCGCCTCGCGCAGCGCCCGGACCGCGTCGGGGTAGTCGGCGGGCGCGGCGACCGGCCGCGGCGCCCAGTAGCGCCGCAGCGTCGTGCGCCCGGCGCGCCAGCGCAGCACGTGCCCGCCGGGCACCTTGCGCACCCGGGCGAAGAACGAGCGGTCGACGGGCGGCATCGCGCCGCGGGCGACGAACGCGGCGACGGCGTCCTCGTCGGCGCCGGCGGCCTGCGGGAGCGCCTCGACGAGCGCCTGGACGTCGGAGGCGAAGACGATCCGGTCGCCGTCGCGGGCGTACAGGAGCGGCTTCTCGCCGAACGGGTCGACGGCGAGCGTCAGCGACCCGTCGCGCTCGTCGTAGACGGCGAGCGCGAACATCGCGTTGACGCGGTCGAGCGCGCCCTCGCCCCACTCCTGCCAGGCGTGCAGGAGGACCTCGGTGTCGGACTCGGTGCGGAAGGCGTGCCCGAGCGCCTCGAGCTCGGCGCGCCGCTCGCGGTAGTCGTAGACCTCGCCGTTGAAGACGAGGTGCAGCGGCCCGAGGTGCATCGGCTGCATCGCCCGCTCGGCGAGGTCGATGATCGCGAGCCGGCGGAAGGCCAGCCCGCAGCGCTCGTCGTGCCAGGTGCCCTGGCCGTCGGGCCCGCGCGCGGCCATCGCGGCGGCCATCCGGGCGAGCACGTCCGGGGACGGCGCGGGGCCGCCCGCGATGCCTGCGATGCCGCACATGAGCGGCTGAGCGTAGTGCCCGCCGCCTACGCGGCCCGGGCGGCGTCCGCGCCGGAGAGCGCCTCGGCCAGCAGCTCGTAGGAGCGCAGCCGGTCGGCGTGGTCGTGGACCATCGTCGTGACGATCAGCTCGTCGGCGCCGGTCCGCCGCTGGAGCTCCAGCAGCTCGCGGCGCACGGTCTCCGGGGAGCCGACGACGTGCGTCGACGTCCAGCGGTCGACGAACTCGCGCTCGGCCGGCGTGTACTCGTAGGCGGCCGCCTCCTCCGGGCTGGGGAAGCGCCCGGGCTCGCCGCGGCGCAGGCGCAGGAACGAGAGGCCGCCGGGGGCGTGGATGTAGCGGGCGCGCTCGTCGGTCTCGGCGACGACGACCTGCACGCCGATCGACGCGTACGGGGCGTCGAGGTCGGCCGACGGGACGAACCCGCTGCGGTACAGCTCGAGCGCGCCGAGCGTGTTCGCGGGCATGAAGTGGTGGGCGAACGAGAACGGCAGGCCGAGCTGGGCGGCCAGCCGGGCGCTGAAGTCGCTGGAGCCGAGCAGCCAGATCTGCGGCTCGTCGCCCTCGCCGGGGGTGGCGCGGATGCGCCCGTTCGTGCCGCGGAAGTAGCCGCGCAGCTCGGCCAGGAGCTTCGGCAGGTCGTCGGCGTCGGGGTCGAGCGAGCGGCGCAGCGCGTAGGCGGTGATCTGGTCGGTGCCGGGCGCGCGCCCGATCCCGAGGTCGATGCGGCCGGGGTGGAGCGCCTCGAGCGTGCCGAACTGCTCGGCGACGACGAGCGGCGCGTGGTTGGGGAGCATGACGCCGCCGGAGCCGACGCGCAGCGTCGTCGTCGCGGCGGCGAGGTGGGCGATGAGCACGGCGGGCGCCGAGCTGGCGATGCCCGGCATGTTGTGGTGCTCGGCGACCCAGTGGCGCGTGTAGCCGAGCTGCTCGACGTGCTGGGCCAGCTCGATCGAGTGGCGCAGCGCCTCGCCGGGGGACGAGCCGGTGGCCACCGGCGCCAGGTCCAGGACCGAGAGGGTGGCGGGGCCGACGGAGGGCATGGGTGAAGTGTGGCGGATGGCCACGCTGAGGGCGGCGGGGGCGCTCCTCAGCCGCCGCGCCCGGCGGCGAGGCCCGCCGTGAGCGCGTCGGCGACCGCCGCCTCCTCGCGCTCCCAGCTGAGCTGCGGCGCGGCCGCGGCGACCGCCGCGCGGTAGCGGTCGAGGCCGGCCCGCAGCGCGGCGATCCCGGCCGCGAGCGAGGCCGGGTCCTCGGGCTCGACGGCGACGCCGAGCCCGTGCTCCTCGCACACCTCCCGGATCGCGTCCATCCGCGCCGGGTACAGGAGCGGCAGCCCGGCGGCGACCGCGTGGAAGAGCCCGTTGACGAGCTGCGTCGGCGAGTTCTCGGTGACCGGCACGTAGAGGAGCGCGGCGGCGTCGGCGTCGGCCAGGAACGCGCCGATCTGCTCGGGCGGGACCGAGCCGACGAACGCGACGCCGGGCGGCGGGTCGCCCGCGTAGCCGTCGCCGACGAAGGCGAGGCGCACCCCGTCGGGCAGCTCCGCCGGCACGATCGTCCCCGGCTTGCGCTGGGCGACCATCGCGAGCAGGAAGTCGTCGGGGCCGGCGCCCGCCGCCGCCCGCACCGTCTTCGGCGACGGCTGCGCCAGCCGCGTGTCCTGCGCGTTGCGGATGACCCGGAACGGGTGCCCGAAGCGCCGCTCGTAGGCGCGCGCCATCGCCGCGCTCGTCGTGACGCGCACGGCGGCGCGGGCGATGCAGCGGCGCTCGATGCGCTCGCGCAGGCGGTGGGTGAGGCGCTCGCCGAGGCGCAGCCGCCGCCCGTCGAACGGCAGCGCCGCGTAGAGGTCGTGGGCGTCGTAGACGTACGGCGTCCGCCGCAGCCACACGGCGAGCGCCTGCTCGTAGCCGTGCAGCCAGTAGAGGTCGGCGGCGGGCAGGCGCCGCGCGGTCGTCACGTTGAACGCGACCCAGCTGGCGAGGAAGTAGAGCGGGCCGAACAGCCGCCCGAGCAGCTGGGCGATCCGCAGCACGCCGCCGCGCCCGACGGTCGGGGCCGACCCCGCCTCGTCGGCGAGCGACTCGCCGACCGACCGCAGCGTCAGCAGCCGGAACGGGGCGTCGGCGAACGCGCGGCCGCTGCCCTGCGCCTCGACGACGACCGACTCGTGGCCGAGGCGGGCGATCGTCGTCGCCTCCTTGAGCGTGCGCGAGTCGCGCGCGAGCGCGGCGGGGGTCAGCGAGACGACCCGGCTCATGCCCCGCCGGCCGCGCGCCGCTGGGCGCGGGCCATCGCGAAGCGCTTCAGCGGGCGCGCGACCGGGCCCGGGATCGACGCGAGCGCCTTCAGCCACACGGGCATGATCACGCGCATGAGGAACGCGACCCACCACCAGCAGGCGCGGTCCTGCCAGCGGGCGATCGCGAAGACGCGCGCCGGCGCCGTCGCCGCCCCGCCGTCGGGCGGCGCGACCGCCTCGACCTCGCGCACGAACCCGCGGTAGGTCCAGCGGCCGCTGCGGACGACGTCCTCGAAGGCGGCCTCGACGATCTCGGCGCGGCGGTCGTCGCGGCGCATCGTCTCCAGCACCTCGTCGAGGTTCGAGAAGTCCGGCTCGAGCGGGATGTAGTGGCGGTCGGCCTCGAGCACGCCGTTGTACTCCCCGCGCACGAGGACCTGGCACGTGCGCGACACGCACGCCTCCAGGTGGCGCGGCGAGACGGCGAACAGCTTCAGCTCGCCGTCGCGGCCGGGGAAGCAGGCCGCCTCGACCTCCTCGAACGTCGCGTCCGGGTGGTCGAGCTCGTACGCGTAGACCTTCGCCCGCAGCGACCCGTCGCGGTCGAGGATCGACGCGCCGCCCTCGACGCCGATCGTGTACTTCGAGCGGGCCATGAAGCGCGACCAGTCGTCGCCGTAGAGCGTGTCCTCGTCGCGGGTGGAGATGTCGACCTCCAGGCCGTGCTTCGGCCCCTCCTCGGAGAAGACGCGGGCGATCTCGGTCTTCAGCTGGCCGTGGCGCCCGAGCCACTTCGCCGCGTGCCAGGCGCGGTAGCCGACGTCGATGTCGCGGCCGGGGCCCTCGTCGACCTCGCGGGCGATCCGCACCATCCGCTCGACCTCGTCGTCGTCGAGGTAGCCGGTGAGCGCGAGGTGGAATCGGACCCGGTCGAGGTCCATGCGGCCGTAGACCTTCTCGTGCTCGGACGGCGGCACCGGCGTGAAGACGTGGTCGACCCGCAGCTCCTCCATGACGTCGGCGACGAGGTCGGAGCGCAGGAAGTCGTCCTGGGGCAGCGCGACCCGGACCCGGCCCAGGCCGCGCAGCGGCGCGGACCGGCGCCGCAGCCACGGCGCGCCGTCCGGCGTCCAGCGGTACGTCGCCAGGTAGGAGGTGTGGAAGATCACGAGGTCCCAGCGCACGCGCCGCACCCAGGACGGGACCCGGCGGCGGACGGCGAGGTTCAGGTAGGCGGTGCGCCCGCTCGTGTAGCGCTCGAACGCGTAGAGGTGGTCGCGGATCGTCGTGCGCAGCGGGTGCTGGCGCAGGACGTAGACGACGAGGACGTTCGGGCCGCCGGACATGCGCGCAGGACGGTAGCCGCTGGACGGATGCCGACGCCGCGACCTTCGGCCCTCTAGGCTTCCGCGCGATGTCGCGCCTGATCCCGGCGGCCGTCGCCGCGCTGCTCTCCGTCCTCGTCCTCGCCGTCCCGGCCCGCGCCGAGCACGTCCCCGGCGAGGTCGTCGTCCGCTTCGAGCCCGACGCCGGCCAGCGCAACGTGACGCGGGCGCTCGACGCGGTCGACGCCGAGGCGGCGCGCCGGCTGTCGCTGCCCGACACGCGGCTGCTCGAGCTGCCGCCGGGCGAGCCGGTCGAGGACGCGGTCGCGCGGCTGGAGCGGGCCCCGGGCGTGGCCTGGGCCGAGCCGAACTACGTCCTGCGCGCGGTCCGGGTCCCGGACGACGAGCTCTTCGACCAGCTGTGGGGGATGCGCAACCTCGTCGTCTCGGGGGTCGACATCGACGCCCCGGGCGGGTGGGACGTGCTGACCGAGGCGACGGCGGCGGTCGGCGTGGCCGACACCGGGATCCTGCGCACGCACCCGGACCTGGCCGCGAACGTCGACGCGTCGATCTCCCGCGACTTCGCCTGGCTGCCCGACGAGGACGACCCGTTCATCGACGGCAACGGGCACGGCACGCACGTGGCCGGGACGATCGGCGCGGTCGGCGACAACGGGATCGGCGTGGCCGGCGTCGCCTGGCGCGGACGCCTCGGCGCGCTGCGCGTGCTGCGCGCGAGCGGGTCGGGCACGAGCGCCAGCGTCGCCGAGGGCTTCGCCTGGGCCGGCAGCCACGGGATCCCGGTCGTGAACGCGAGCCTCGGCGGCGATGAGGACTCGCAGCTGATGCGCGACGCGATCACCGGCTCCCCGAACACCCTCTTCGTCGTCGCCGCCGGCAACGACGGCCTGAACGTCGACGTGACGCCGAGCTACCCGTGCGCCTACCCGGAGCCGAACATCCTCTGCGTCGCCGCGATCACGTCCACCGGCGGGCTCGCCGGGTTCTCGAACTACGGCGCCCAGCACGTCGACGTCGGCGCCCCCGGGGTCGCGATCCTCAGCACCTTCCCGGAGAAGGCCGACGTCGTCGACGAGGAGTTCGACGCCCCGCTGGCGGGCCGCTGGACGGCGTCCCCGGCCGGCTCGTGGGTGCGCCGCGACGAGGGCGGCTGGGCCGTCGTCCCCGCCTCCGGCGACGACACCTACGGCGCGGGTCTCGACCAGCTGCTCACGAGCGACGCGGCCGTCCCGCTCGCCGGCGAGCACGGCTGCGTCGTCGCCGTGCGGTACGCGTCGACGGTGCCGGCGCCCAACGGCGAGATCCGCGTCGAGGCCTCCGACGACGGCGTCGACTGGGGCCTGCTCGGCCGACTCGGCCCGACCCCGCTCGGCTCGGCCCGGACCCGGATGCTCGACCTCTCGGATCCGGCCGACCCGGTGTGGCTGCGCCTGCGCTTCGTCACCGCGAACCCGCTGCCGCAGCCGGCGGGCCCGCCGCCGGTCGTGTCGCGGGTCGCGGTCACCTGCCTGACCGGCGGCGCGACGTACGAGACGCTGCAGGGCACGTCGATGGCGACCCCGATGGTCGCCGGGATCGCCGCGCTCGTGCGCACGCGCCGGCCGGGGCTGTCGGCGGTGCAGGCGCGCCAGGCGATCCTGGAGTCGGTCAAGCCGCTGGCGTCG
>JADGIB010000063.1 GCA_019683665.1 Solirubrobacteraceae bacterium | reverse complement strand
CGCGCAGCAGCTCGCGCAGCTGGCGGGCGAACCCGGCGTCGCGCGAGGCGACGACGCAGCGGGCGGCGCCGACGCCGAGCGCGGCGACCGCGCGGACGTCGAGGCGGCGGGCGACGTGGTCGGTGGGCCGCTCGCCGTCGCCGACGACGCCGGGGACGGCGACGAGCGCCCCCGCGCGCTGCGGGACGCGGTCCTGGAGGGCGGTGACGGCGGCGGGCAGCTCGGCCGCGGGCATCGTGAAGGCGACGAGGTCGTGGCGGGTGAGGTCGGGCAGCGTCGCGACCGGGTCGTCGACGCGGTCGGTCTCGACCCCGGCGCGGTCGAGCGCGGCGGCCAGCGAGGCGGCGGACTCGCCGTGGCCGACGACGGCGGCGCGGCGGACCGGCGGCAGGCCGCCGAGCCACTCCCACTGGAGCTGGACGCACGGCCAGATGCGGTCGGTGACGAGGCGCGCGAGCTCGGGCGAGGGGGTCGCCACGCGCGGGAAGCGCAGCGGGGAGCCGACGCGGATGCGGACCTTGTGCGGGCGGATGCGCCAGCCGCGGCGGATCGCCTCGGTGCCGATGACGGCGACCGGGAGGACCGGGGCGCCGGTCTCCAGCGCGAGGCGGCCGACGCCGCGCTTCGGCTTGCCCAGCCCGCCGGGCCGCACGCGCGTGCCCTCGGGGAAGATCACGACGACGTCGCCGCGCTCGAGGATCTCGCGGGCGGTGGCCATCGCGTCGCCGTCGGCGTTGCCGCGGTCGATCGGGAACGCGCCGAGCGAGTTCAGGAACCAGGCCGTCAGCGGCTTCTGGAAGAGCTCCTTCTTGGCGACGAAGTAGACCGGCCGCCGGCAGATCGTCCCGATGACGAACGGGTCGAGGAACGAGCGGTGGTTGGCGGCGATGATCATCGGGCCGTCGGGCAGGACGTGCTCGCGCCCGATGCGGCTCATGCGGAAGTACAGGTGGAAGAACGGCTGGAAGACCGCCCGCACGATCCAGTAGAGGATCGGGTTGACGCCCCGGCGGCGGGCGCGGTCGAGGTAGGCGGCACGGTCCATGTCAACCGGTACCCGGGCGCCGACCCCGCGTTACAGTGGGTGTCCGATGGCGATCGACACCGCACAGACCCTGCGCGGGGCGCTGGCCGGGACGGTCGCCGCGGCCGTGTGGGCCGCCCAGCAGCCGCTCGACAAGCGCGTCTTCGGCGTGCCCTACGACGACACCGAGCTGCTCGGGAGGCTCGTCGCCCGCCGGACGCTCCCGGCGCGGGCGGTCGGCACCGCGATGCACCTCGTCAACGGGGCGCTGTTCGGCGCCGTGTACGCGAACGTCGCGCCGCGCCTGCCGCTGCCGTCGTGGGCCCGCGGCCCGGCGCTCGCGCTGGCCGAGAACGCGGCGACGTGGCCGCTGGCCGCGCTCTCCGACCGGCTGCACCCGGCCCGCGACGAGCTGCCGCGCCTGTCGGGCAACCGGGCCGCGTTCGCGCAGGCGACGTGGCGCCACCTCCTGTTCGGGGTCGTCCTCGGCGAGCTCGAGCGGCGCCTGAGCAGCCCGGCCGACGACGAGGTGCCCGCCTACGAGCACGTCGTCAGCTCGAACGGGCACGGCTCGCACGAGCACGTGGCGGGCGCGCCGCGCGGGTAGCGTCCGGCCCGTCCCCTCCCGTCCCGTCCGCCCGTACACTCGGCGCCGACGCCGGGGTAGCTCAGCTGGTAGAGCAACGGTCTTGTAAACCGTAGGTCAGGGGTTCGAGTCCCCTTCCCGGCTCTCTCCGCGCCCCGAGGCCGGCGCCGCCGCACGAGCCGTCCGCCCGCGCCTCGCGGGACGTGCGGCACCTGGCATCGGAGGGGTCGACGCCATGTGCCACACGTCGCCGCCGGCGCACCGGGGACGGCGGGTGCCCTAGCCTGGCCCCCCGATGCGACGCCTGATCCTGCCGCTCCTGGCCGCCGCCGCGCTTGTCGGCGCCGGCTGCGGGGGCGATGACGACGACACGACGACCGCGAACATCCCGAGCGCCGACGCGCCGGCGGAGACGGCGGGCACGCCGACCCAGGCGGACACGGGCGAGCGCACGACCGCCACGACCGACGCCGAGGGCACGCAGGACCCGTCGCTCGCGCAGAAGCCGGAGGTCGAGGTCCCCGACGGCCCAGCGCCGAAGGAGCTCGTCGTCGAGGACCTCGTCGAGGGCACCGGCCGCGAGGCGAAGGCCGGCGACACCGTCACCGTCGACTACGTCGGCGTCCTCTACGACGACGGCGAGCAGTTCGACGCCTCGTGGGACAGCGGGCAGCCGTTCACGTTCACGCTCGGCGCCGGCGAGGTCATCGAGGGCTGGGACAACGGCGTCGAGGGGATGAAGGTCGGCGGCCGCCGCCGGCTCGTCATCCCGCCGAACCTCGCCTACGGGACCGAGGGCGCGCCCCCGGCCATCCCGCCGAACGCGACGCTCGTGTTCGTCGTGGATCTCAAGGAGATCGCCGACTGACGCCCCGGGCGCCGCACCCCGCTCCGGCCGCGATCGACGCGCTCGTCGCCGACGCGCTGGAGATCTGCGCGGTCGCGGCGCCCACCTTCGCCGAGGGCGAGCGGGCGGCGCTCGTCGCCGCCAAGCTCGCCGACGCCGCCGGCGCCGCCCCCGCGCGCGACGCGACCGGCAACGTCCTCTCGCGCTTCGGCCCGCCGCCGTCCGCCGATCGCCCCGCCGCGATCGTCGCCGCCCACCTCGACACGGTGTTCGCGGCCGGCACCCCGCTGGCCCCGCGCCGCGACGGCGACCGCCTGCGCGGCCCCGGGATCGGCGACGACGCGCTCGCCGTCGCCGCGCTCGTCCACCTCGCCCGGCGCCTGCGCGCCGCCCCGCCGGCGCGGCCCGTCGTCCTGGCGGCGACCGTGGGCGAGGAGGGACTCGGCGACCTGCGCGGCGCCCGCGCCGTCCTCGACGCCGTCCCGTGCGACGCGTTCGTCGCGCTCGAAGGGCACGGGCTGGAGGCGATCCAGACCGCCGGGATCGCCTCGGCGCGGCTGCGCGCGACCGCGACCGGGCCCGGCGGCCACTCGTGGGGCGACCGCGGCACCCCGAGCGCGGTCCACGCGCTCGTCGAGGCGCTCCACGACGCGCTCGCCGCCGCCGCGCCCGGGCACGTGAACGTCGGCGTCGTCCGCGGCGGCACGTCGATCAACACGATCGCTGCCCGCGCGGAGGCCGAGATCGACCTGCGCGACGCCGACGACGCCGCGCTGGACCGCCGCCGCGACGCGGTCGAGGCGGCGCTGCGCCGCCACGGCGTGGCCGTCGAGCGCGTCGGCCGGCGCCCCGGCGGCGCCACCCCCGCCGACCACCCGCTCGTCGCCGCCGCGCGCGCCGCCCGGGCCGCCGCCGGCCTGCCCGGCGCCGCCGAGACCGCCTCCTCCACCGACGCGAACGCCGCGATGGGCCGCGGGATCCCGGCCGTGTGCGTGTCGCTCACCCACGGCGAGGGCGCCCACACCGTCGACGAGCAGGTCGAGCTCGCGCCGCTCCCGGCCGGGCTCGCCGCCGTCGAGGCGCTCACCGACGCGCTCGCCGCCGGGCTGTCCGCCGGCTGACCGGACACCCGTCCGACCGCGGGCGGCCGATTGCGGACGGCGGCCGGACCGTCGGTTACGCTCGCGCGCGCGTCCCTTCCACCGCAACGGAGGTTCCCTCTTGCGCAAGCTTCGTCCCCGCCTGACGTACGCGAACGTCGCGTCGTCGCTGGCGCTGTTCCTCGCCGTCTCCGGCGGCACCGCGATCGCCGCCGCGACGATCGGCACGAAGGACATCAAGAACGGCGCGGTCACCACGTCGAAGATCGCCAACGGGGCGGTCACCGGCGCGAAGGTCAAGAACGGCTCGCTCACCGCCGCCGACTTCGCCCCCGGCTCGCTGCCCGCCGGCCCGCAGGGCCCGCAGGGCCCGCAGGGTCCTCCCGGCCCGCCCGCGACCCAGGTGAACGGCGTCGTCAGCCCGACCGGCCAGCTCGTCTACGGCAAGGGCGTCGCCGCCGTCTCCGTCGCCGGCTCCGGCGTCTACACCGTCACGTTCAACCAGAACGTCAGCGAGTGCCCGGCGGTCGCCACCGTCGGCGGCTACCAGCTCGGCGGCGTCACCGCCAGCGGCAGCGACGGCGGCACCGTGAGCCTGCAGCCGGGCGGCAACAACAACGCCGTCGCGGCCACGCAGATCACGTTCATCACGCGGGGGCTCAACGGCGTCAACACGCCGCTGCCCTTCCACTTCGCCGTCTTCTGCTAGGGGAACCGCTCGCCCTGCGGGCTCGGGTTCCCTCAGCGGGTGTTCGCGGGGAACCGCTCGCCCTGCGGGCTCGGGTTCCCTCAGCGGGTGTTCGCCCAGGGGCGAAACCCGCGGGACCCCCGCCCTCAGGGCGAGGCCGTTCCCGCAACGGGCGGGGAACCGCTCGCCCTGCGGGCTCGGGTTCCCTCAGCGGGTGTTCGCCCAGGGGGCGAAACCCGCGGGACCCCCGCCCTCAGGGCGAGGTCTCCCCGACGTCTCCCGTCGGCCACCGGGGCGGCGTAGGCCGCCCCGGCCCGCGGGTAGGCCATGGGCCACGAACCCCGGACGAGGAGCGCCCATGACCCAGGAACGAGACCCGCTCGCCGAGCGCGAGGCGCGCGCGGCGGCCGCCGAGGCCGGCCGCATCGGCGGACGCCCCACCCGCGAGGAGGAGGCCGACCTCCCCCACGACCCGGCGATGGCGCCGGTCCACGAGGCCGGCGGCGGCGAGGCCGAGGGCTTCGAGATGGCCGAGGAGGAGCTGATCGAGCACGCCGAGCAGGGCCCGGCGTCGCCGGGGGCGGGCGTGAAGGCCGTCCGCGCCGAGGTCGACCGCGGGACAGAGGCGCCCGATCCGGCAACCTATGGGGAGCCCGACCGCGAGCCGGTGTCGGAGCTCCACGAGGACGACCACCGCTGAGCCCCCACCCCGCCGACAAGCTCGACGCGTACCGCGCCAAGCGGGACCTCGAGGCCACCCCCGAGCCGGCCGGCGGCGCCGCGCCCGCGGACGGGACCGGGGCGCCGCGCTTCGTGGTCCAGGAGCACCACGCGACCCGCCTGCACTGGGACCTGCGCCTGGAGCGCGACGGCACGCTCGCGTCGTGGGCGGTCCCGAACGGGATCCCCGACGACCCGAAGCGCAACCGCAAGGCGATCCGCACCGAGGACCACCCGCTCGAGTACCTCGACTTCGAGGGCGACATCCCGAAGGGCCACTACGGGGCCGGGTCGATGCGCATCTGGGACCGCGGCACCTACGAGGCCGAGAAGTGGCGCGACGACGAGGTCATCGCCACCTTCCACGGCGAGCGCCTGCGCGGTCGCTACGCGCTCATCCGCACCGGCGGCCGGGACTGGCTGATGCACCGCATGGACCCGCCCGCCGACCCCGGCGCCGAGCCGATGCCCGAGGCGCTCGTCCCGATGCTCGCCCGGGCCGGCCCGCTGCCGACGAGCGGGAGCTGGGCCTACGAGATCAAGTGGGACGGCGTCCGCGCGCTCGTGTCCTCCGAGCCCGGGCGGATCCGCATCGCGTCGCGCAACGGCCGCGACATCACCGCGTCCTATCCGGAGCTGCGCGGCCTGAACCGGGCGCTCAGCCACCACCGGGCGATCCTCGACGGCGAGATCGTCGCCTTCGACGCGGACGGCCGGCCGAGCTTCAGCCGCCTCCAGCAGCGGATGCACCTCGCCAACGAGGCGCAGGTCCGCCGCCGCGCCCGGGAGGTGCCGGTCGTGCTCGTCCTCTTCGACCTCCTGTGGCTCGACGGCCGCTCGCTCACGGCGCTCCCCTACGACGAGCGCCGCGCCCGGCTCGAGGCGCTCGGGCTCGCCGGCCCGCACTGGCAGACCCCGGCCGCCCACCACGGCGACGGCGCCGCGCTGCTGGCGGCGACCGCCCGCCAGGGCCTCGAGGGGCTCGTCGCCAAGCGCCGCGACGCCCCCTATGAGCCGGGCCGGCGCACCGGCGCCTGGATCAAGGTCAAGAACGTCAACAGCCAGGAGGTCGTCATCGCCGGCTGGCTGCCCGGCGAGGGGCGGCGCGCATCGCGGATCGGCGCGCTCGTCGTCGGCGTCCACGACGAGGCCGACCCGCCGAGCCCGCTGCGCTACGCCGGGCGGGTCGGGACCGGCTTCACCGACCGCGCGCTCGAGCAGCTGCGCGAGCGGCTCGAGCCGCTGCGCACCGACCACAGCCCGTTCGGCCACCACCCGGCCGGCCTGCCGCGCAACGTCCAGTGGGTGACGCCGTCGCTGCTGGCCGAGGTCGAGTACGGCGAGTGGACGAGCGACGGCCTGCTGCGCCACCCGTCGTTCAAGGGCCTGCGCGAGGACAAGGACCCGGCCGGCGTCGTGCGCGAGCAGGCCGGCGACGCGCGCGAGCTCGCGTTCGGCGAGCGGGCCGTCCGCGTCAGCAACTGGTCGAAGGCGCTGTGGCCGAGGACGGGGTTCACGAAGGGCGACCTCGTCGAGTACTACGTCGCGGTCGCGCCGACGCTCCTGCCCCACCTCGCCGGCCGCCCGCTCACGCTGAAGCGCTACCCGAACGGGGTCGACGGGCAGCACTTCTACGAGAAGCAGTCGCCGCGCCACCGCCCCGACTGGGTCCGCACCGCGCCGATCCGCGCCGGGGGCAAGACGATCGACTTCACGCTCGTCGACGACGTCGCCACCCTCGCCTGGCTGGCGAACCTCGCCGACATCGAGCTGCACACGTCGCTGGCGCGCGCCGACGCGATCGAGCGCCCGACGATGCTCGTCTTCGACCTCGACCCCGGCCCGGGCGCCGACCTCGTCGCCTGCTGCGAGGTCAGCCTCGTCCTCCACGGCCTGTTCGACCGACTCGGCCTGCGGACCGTGGCCAAGACGTCGGGCTCCAAGGGGCTGCAGGTCTACCTGCCGCTCAACCGCCCCGACGTCACCTACGACGACACGAAGCCGTTCGCGAAGGCGGTCGCCGAGCTGCTGGAGCGGCAGATGCCCGACCTCGTCGTCTCCCGCCAGACGAAGGCGCTGCGCGAGGGCCGGGTGCTCGTCGACTGGTCCCAGAACGACGAGCACAAGACGACCGTGAACGTCTACTCGGTCCGCGCGCGCGAGCGGCCGACGGTCTCGACGCCGGTCGGCTGGGACGAGGTCGCCGCCTGCCGCGAGGCGGGCGACCCCGAGCTGCTCGTCTTCGACACCGCCGCGGTGCTCGAGCGGATCGCCGAGCGCGGCGACCTCTTCGCCCCGGCGCTCACGGAGGTCCAGGAGCTGCCCCGCCTCGGGTCCTGAGGACCGCCTCGATGGTGTCCGCCTCCGCGGCGGGCTTGTCGGGCCGGTGGCGCACGACCCGGGCGAAGCGCAGCGCGACGCCGCCCGGGTAGCGCGGGCTCGCCTGGATCCCGTCGAAGGCGACCTCGACGACGAGCTCGGGGCGGACGTGGACGACGTGGCGATCGCGGCCGGTCTCGAGCGCGAGCAGGCGCTCGGTCTGCCAGCGCAGCATCTCGTCGGTCAGCCCCTTGAACGTCCTGCCGAGCATGACGAACCCGCCCGTGCGCGGGTCGCGGGCGCCGAGGTGGAGGTTGCTGAGCCGGCCGCGGCGGCGGCCGTGGCCCCACTCGGCCGCGAGCACGACGAGGTCGAGCGCGTGGACCGGCTTGACCTTCAGCCACCCGGCCCCGCGGCGGCCCGCGGCGTAGGGGGCGTCGAGCGCCTTGAGCATGATCCCCTCGTGGCCGCGGGCGAGCGCCGCGTCCAGCGCCGCCTGCGCCCCCGCCGCGTCCTCGACGACGACCCGCGGGACGCGCCGCTCCTCGGGCGCGATCTCGGCCAGCAGCGCCGCGCGCTCGGCCCCGGGCCGGTCGAGGACGTCCTCGCCGTCGGCGTGCAGGACGTCGAACGCGAACGGCGACAGCGGGACCGTCCGCCGCCGCCGCCGGCTCGCGAAGCGCGCCGCGGTCACCTGGAACGGCTCGGGCCGCCCGTCGGGCCGCAGCGCGATCGCCTCGCCGTCGAGCACGACGGCCCGCGCCGGAAGGGCGAGCGCCGCCTCGACGAGCTCGGGCACCCGCTCGGTGACGTCGTCGAGGCTGCGCGTGAACACCCGCACGTCGCCGCCGTCGCGGTGGATCTGGACGCGCGCGCCGTCGAGCTTCCACTCGGCGCCCGCCCGCCCGAGGCGGGCCATCGCCGCCTCGACCCCGCCGGCGGGCGCCGCGAGCATCGGCCGCAGCGGGCGGCCGACCTCGATGCGGAAGCGCTCGAGCGCCGCCGGCCCGCCGGCCAGCGCGGCCTCGGCCACCGCGCCGAGGTCGCCGCGCAGCATGACCGCGCGCCGGACGGCGGCCTCGGGCGCGCCGATCGCCGCCGCGAGCGCCTGGACGAGGACGCCCTCGAGCGCGCCCTGGCGCAGCTCGCCGCCGATCAGCGCCACGAGGAACGCGCGCTCGCGCTCGGTGGCGCGGGCGACGAGCGCGGCGAGCGCCTCGCGGCGGGCCGCCTGCGAGCCCGGGCCGCGCAGGGCGCCGATCCGCTCCAGCGCCGCGTCGACCTCGGCGACGGTCAGGGCCGGCTCTGCCGCGCCCGCCGGCGGCAGGCCGCGCAGCGTCGCCCAGCCGACCCCGATCTGGCGCGGGCGCAGCTCGCCGGACAGGTGAGCGACGCCCGCGCGCGCCTCCGCGGGCGCCAGCCGGCGCAGGGCGCCGGCCAGGAGCTCGACCTTCGCGCGCCGCGAGCGCGTCGCCCCGACCGCCTCGGACGTCGCGACGAGCTCGTCGAAGCGCATCTCAACCTCAGGTCGAGGTTGAGTCCTCGGCCGGGAGCCAGTCGTCGCCGCGGCGGCGCAGGAGGATCTCGTGCTCGCCCGCGTCGTCGACGACGTGGACGCGCGCCTCGTCGTCGTCGGTCCCCGGGCGGTCGATCACCTGGACGAGGTGCACGGCCGAGACGCGCGCGTGCGGCCGGCGCTGCGCGTGCGCGGCGCGGGCGGCGGCGTCGATCGTGTCGCGATCCCAGCCGCGGTCCTGGGCGCGGGCGATCGCGAGGTGCTCGTTGGCCTGCGCGACGTCGCGCAGCAGGCGGGCGGCCTGCGCCCGCGAGCGGCGCTGCGCGCCGAGGGCCCCGCCCGCGAGCACGAGGAGCAGCAGCGCGGCGAGGACGATCAGGACGATCACGAGCCAGGTGGGCATGGCCCGCAAGCTTAGGCGCCGCGACGGCGACGGCGCCGGCCGGCGCCGCTCAGGCGGGGACGGCGCGCGAGCGCAGGTGGGCGCCGACCTTGCGCTTCACCCGCTGCAGGGCGTTGTCGACGGTCTTCGTGTCGCAGCCGATGCGCTCGGCGATCGCCTCGTAGGAGTGCCCGTCCAGGTAGAGGGCGAGCACGCGCGACTCGAGCTCCGAGAGCGCGGTCGTCATGCAGTCGACGAGCGAGCGCAGCTCCTCGGAGGAGATGACCTGGTTGACCGGGTCGTGGACCGGCGAGCCGGGGATGACCTCGTCGAGCGTCGGCTCCCCGTCGGCGGCCGACGCCGGCGGCGCCGAGAACGACACGTACCCGTTGAGCGGCGTGTGCTTGTTGCGCGTCGCCGTCTTGACCGCGGTGATGATCTGGCGCGTGATGCACAGCTCCGCGAAGTTGCGGAAGCTCGACTCGCGGTCGCTGCGGTAGTCGCGGATCGCCTTGTAGAGGCCGACGAGCCCCTCCTGGATGAGGTCGTCGGCATCGCCCCCGGCCAGGAAGTACGACGACGCCTTCAGCCGGACGAAGCCGTAGTAGCGGCGCACGATGCGGTCGTAGGCATCGGCGTTGCCCTGCTTGGCGAGGGCGATGAGGAACCCGTCGTCGACCTGAAGCTGACCCTGTGTTTGCGTGGACAGACGCGCCATGGAGCGATCCCCCTGGCCGCGCGAACCCCGCGGCCCAAGTGACTCGTGCTCCCTGGCGCGCCCTCCCAGGGCGCCAGGTCACGTGTTATGAACTACCTAAACCTCAACCTCAAGGTTGAGTGCTGGCAAGGTATGCGAAGTTATGACCCGCTGTCAAGCCGGCGCTGCAAGATCTCGTACAGGATCGCCGCGGCGGCGGCGCTGACGTTCAGCGAGCCGATCCGGCCGCGCAGCGGGAGCGCGACGAGCTGGTCGCAGGACTCGGCCACGCGCCGGCGCAGCCCCTTCCCCTCCGCCCCGAGGACGAGGACGACCCCGCCGCGCCAGTCGGGCTCGTCGTAGGGCACCGCGCGGTCGCCGGCGGCGGCGCCGTAGCACCAGCAGCCGGCCGCCTTCGCCTCCAGCAGGAAGTCGGCGAGGTTGCGCACGCGCGCGACCGGCAGGTGCTCGACCGCGCCCGCCGACGCCTTGCAGACCGCCGGGGTGACCTCGGCCGAGCGGCGCTCGGGCAGGACGACGCCGGTCGCCCCCACGCACTCGGCCGTGCGGCAGATCGCCCCGACGTTCTGCGGGTCCTCGAGCTCGTCGAGCGCGACGATGAGCGGGTCGGGCTCGGCGAGCAGCTGCGCGGCGTCCGCGTACGGGTAGGCGCCGACGTCGGCGCACACGCCCTGGTGGGCGGGCGAGCCGCAGCGGCGCTCGATCTGCTCCGGGCGCTCCTCGACGACCGGCACCCCGCGCAGCCACGGCTCGCGGGTCGCGCCGCGCGTCGCCCACACGCGCCGCACCGGCCGCCGCCCCGCCCGCAGCGCCTCCCGCACGGGGTTGCGGCCGTAGAGGATCACGGCGCCGGGGTCAGCTCGTAGCCGTCGGGGCCGTCGCGCACGGTCCAGCCGGCCGCCGCGATCCGGTCGCGCAGCTCGTCGGCGAGCGCGAAGTCGCGCGCGGCCCGGGCCGCGACGCGCCGCTCGGCCAGCTCGACGACCTCCGGCGGCGCCTGCGGGACGTCGGCGTCGAGGAGGTTGTCGAGCGCGAGCACCTCGAGCATCTCGCGCAGCTGCGCGGCGTCGCCGCCGCCGGACGCGTTCGACCGCGTGATCCACTCGTAGAGCGCGGCCATCGCGGCCGGCGTGTTGAAGTCGTCGGCCAGCGCGTCGAAGAAGCGGTCGCGCAGCGGCTCGAGCTCCGGCGACGGCCCGTCGCCCGCGCGGCGGGCGGCCTCGCGGATGCGCTCGACGCTGCGGGTCGCCTGCGTCATGACCTGGTCGTCGAAGCGCATCGGCTGGCGGTAGTGGGCCGAGGCGAAGGCGAGGAGGACGGCGTCGCGGCCCCAGCGCTCGACGACGTCGCGCAGGAGCGCGATGTTGCCAACGGACTTCGCCATCTTCTCCTCGCCCATCAGGAGCATCCCGTTGTGCATCCAGATCCGGGCCAGCTCGGCGCCGCGGGCGGCCCGCGTCTGCGCCGCCTCGTTCTCGTGATGGGGGAAGACGAGGTCGCTGCCGCCGCCGTGGATCTGGAAGCCGAGGCCGAGGTAGCGCTCGCCCATCGCCGAGCACTCGATGTGCCAGGCCGGGCGGCCCGGCCCCCACGGCGAGTCCCACCACGTGTCCTCGTCGGGCTTGCGCGCCTTCCAGAGGGCGAAGTCGAGCGGGTCGCGCTTGCGGTCGGCGCCCTCGAGCCCCTCCCCCTGGTCCATCGCGTCGAGGGAGCGGTGCGACAGCGACCCGTACCCGGGGTCGCTGCGCACGTCGAAGTAGACGTCGCCGCCCGCCTCGTACGCGTGGCCGCGGGCGATGAGCGCCTCGATGAGCGCGACGATCCCGTCGATCGTCTCCGTGGCCAGCGGCTCGTGGTCGGGCCGCCCGAGGCCGAGCGCGTCGGTGTCGGCCCGGTAGCGGGCGGTCATCTCGCGGGCGAGCTCGTCGCTCGGCCGCCCGGCGGCGCGGGCGGCGGCGTAGATCTTGTCGTTGACGTCGGTGACGTTGACGACGAGCGTGACGCGCAGCCCCTCGTGGCGGAGGAAGCGCTTCAGCAGCGAGAAGACCACGAACGGGCGCGCGTTGCCGATGTGGATCGGCCCGTACACGGTCGGGCCGCAGGCGTAGATGCCGACGTGCCCGTCGTCGGGCTGCAGCGGGACGACGGTGCCGCTGCGGGTGTCGTGGATGCGGATCTCGCGCGCCATCGTGCGCCCAGAGACTAGGTGCCGCGCACGACGATCCGCGCGGGGATCCGCGCCGCGCGCTACGGTCCGGCGCGGGTCATGGCACGCAGGCCGGGCACGGAGTCGCGCGAGCGCGCCGTCGAGGAGGCGCTCGCGACGCTGCCCGAGCGCTACCTCGGCGGGCCGGACGGCCTCGACGCCGTCTACCGGATCACGTTCGAGGACCTCGGCTGCGTGTGGGAGGTGCGCCTCGGGCCCGACGCCGCCACCGTGCGCGACGGGGCGGGCCGCCGCCGCCCCGACGTCGAGATCTCGACCGACGCCGCGACCTGGCTGGCGCTGCGGCGCGGCGCGCTGTCAGGCGTCGACGCGTTCGCGGCCCGGCGCCTGCGCGCCCGCGGCGACCTCGACCTCGCCGTCGCGTTCGAGAGCTTCTTCCGCCGGCCGGGCGGGCGCGGCCCGCGGCTGCGCCTGCGGCGCCTCGCGCTCGGCGGCGGGCGCGACGTCTCCGTGCTCACGCTCGGCCGCGGACCCGACGTCGTGCTCGTCCACGGCCTCGGCGGCACGAAGAGCTCGTTCTTCGAGACCGCCGCCGCGCTCGCCGCCGGCGGCCACCGCGTCCACGCGCTCGACCTGCCGGGGTTCGGCGCGTCGTCGAAGCCGCTGCGCGCGCCGTACGACGCGCCGTGGTTCGCCGCCGCGGTCCTCGACGCGATGGACGCGCTCGGAGTGGCGCGCGCGGGCCTGGCCGGCAACTCGATGGGCGGGCGCGTGGCGATCGAGGCGGCGCTCGCCGCCCCCGATCGGGTCGCCGGGATCGCGCTGCTGTGCCCAGCGGTCGCCTTCCCGAAGCGGACGCTGCACCCGCTCGTCGCGCTCCTGCGCCCCGAGCTGGGGCTCCTGCCCCACGCGATCCCGCGGGCGCTCGTCGCGCGCCAGCTCTGGTCGCTGTTCGGCGACCGGGAGGCGATCGACGCGGCGCTGGCCGACGTCGTCGTCGACGGCTTCCGGCGCACGTACGCGAGCGCGGGCGCGCGGCACGCGTTCCTGGCCTCGGCGCGCAACCTCTACCTCGAGGCGCCGTTCGGCCGCCGCGGCTTCTACCCGCGGCTGGCCGGGCTGCGCACGCCGGCCCTGTTCGTGTGGGGCTCCGAGGACCGGCTCGTCCCGGCCGCCCTGCGCCACGTCGTCTACGACTGGCTGCCGCACGCGCGCCAGACCGTCCTCGAGGGCTGCGGCCACGTGCCGCAGGTCGAGCGGCCCGACGAGGTCAACCCGATGCTGCTGCGCTTCTTCGGCCGCTGCCTGGGAGCGGACGCGGCCGGCCCGGCGGCGTCGCCGTCACGGGCCGAGCTGGCCGCCTGACGCGGCGAGCCGCCCGGCGCCGCAGGTCGGCGGCCCGCCGCCGTTCGTCCGCGCGCGAACGTCCTGACCGGACGGTCAATCAGAAACACGCATGATCATGTCGCGTCGCGGGTAGCGGTGGCGCGGGAGCCACCGGGTCCGAGGGGAGGCAGGGGAATGGTGACGAGGAGGGTCGTCCTCGCAGGCGCGCTCGCGGCCGCGTGGCTGGCGGCGATCGCCCCCGGGAGCGCGTCGGCGCTCGGGATCGGCGCGATGAGCGCGGCGCCGGCGAGCACCCAGGCGGGCTCGCACCCGGACTTCAACCTCTCGTTGAGGTTCACGGGTGACGGGACGCCGAAGGCGCTGCGCATCGACCTGCCGCCCGGCCTCGTCGGCAACCCCGCGGCCGCGGCCCGCTGCCCGCAGGCGACGTTCGCCGCGGGCGGCTGCGGCGCCGACGCCGTCGTCGGCACGACCGTCGTCCACACGATCACCGGGATCGGGGACGCCGCGGGCGGGGGCGGCTCCGGCGGCGGGACAGGCGG
>JADGIB010000433.1 GCA_019683665.1 Solirubrobacteraceae bacterium | reverse complement strand
CGCCGCCGGCCCCGACGCCCCGAGCGCGCCGGTCGCCCCGGCCGCGCCGGCCGCGCCGGCCCGGCGCCCCGCGCTCTCGGTCCGGGTGCCCGGCGGGCAGCGCGTCGCCCGCCGCGGCCTCGCCGTCGCCGCCACCGCGACGGTGCCGGGCACGCTGCGCGCGAGCGGCCGCCTGCGCGTCGGCGGCCGCGCGATCCGCCTGACGCCGGCGAGCGCCTCGGCCACCGCGGACCGGGCGGTGACGCTGCGCCTGCGGCCCGGCCCGCGCGGCCGCGCGCTGCTGCGCCGCGCCGCCCGGCCCGCGCGGGCCGAGGTGACCGTCGTGCTCGTCGCGGCCGACGGCACGCGCGTCAGCGCGCGGCGCACCGTCCGGGTCCGCTGACCCGCGGCGCGCGCTGCTGGACGGATGTCGTAGGCCGCGGCGCGCGGGCGCTCACGTACGTTGTCGCGCCGTGCGCCGCCTCCGGTCCGCCGCCGCCCTGCTCGTCCTCCTCGCGCTCGGCGCCGCGCCGGCGCGGGCCGAGGTCGTGCCCGGGGAGGTCGTCGTGCGGTTCGAGGCCGACGCCGGCCAGCGCGCCGTGACCCAGGCCCTCGACGCGGTCGGCCCCGAGGCGGTCGAGCGCATCCCGCTCCCGGACACGCGGGTCCTGACCCTCCCGCCCGGCGAGGCGGTCGAGGACGCCGTCGCGCGGCTGGAGCGCGCGCCCGGCGTGGCCTGGGCCGAGCCGAACCACGTCGTCCGCGCCGTCCGCGTCCCCGACGACCAGTACTTCGACCTCCTGTGGGGGCTGCGCAACCTCACCGCCCCCGGCGTCGACATCGGCGCGACCGCCGGGTGGGACGTGCTGACCGAGGCGACGGCGGCCGTCGGCGTCGCCGACACCGGCATCCGCCAGGGCCATCCCGACCTCTTCGCGAACGTCGACGTGGCGCTGTCGCGCGACTTCGTCGGCGACGACCCGTTCATCGACGGCGACGGCCACGGCACGCACGTGGCCGGGACCATCGGCGCCGTCGGCGACAACGGGATCGGCGTGGCCGGCGTCGCCTGGCGCGCCCGGCTCGCGGCGCTGCGGGTGCTCGACGCGACAGGGTCGGGCACGACCGCCGACGTCGCCGCCGGCTTCGCCTGGGCCGGCGCCCGCGGGCTGCAGGTCGTGAACGCGAGCCTCGGCGGCGGCGAGTACTCGCAGGTCATGCGCGACGCGATCGCGGGCGCCCCGGACACGCTGTTCGTCGTCGCCGCCGGCAACGCGGGCGCCGACGTCGACGCGACGCCGACCTACCCGTGCGCGTACCCGGAGCCGAACATCCTCTGCGTCGCCGCGATCGCCCCCGACGGCACCCGCGCGTCGTTCTCGAACTACGGGGCGGCGAGCGTCGACGTCGGCGCCCCGGGCGTCGACATCGCGAGCACGTACGTCCGGCACACCTGGCCGTTCGACGACCTGTTCGCCACCGGCCTCGCGGGCCGCTGGACGAGCGACGGCTGGACGTGGACGAGCCTCGGCGCGGACGGGGGCGTCGTGCGGCCGGGCGACGGCGCCGGCTCCTACGGCCCGGGGCTGGACCAGACGCTGACGATGGTCGACCCGGTGCAGATCGCCGGCCGCCGCGGCTGCACGCTCTGGCTCGACCACCAGTCGTCGGTGCCGCTCGCCAACGGCTGGATCGCCGTCGAGGTGTCCAGCGACGGCGGCCCGTACACGCCGGTCGGGATCCTCGGGCCCGTCGCGGCCCGCAGGCTCGAGGCGTTCGACCTGCCCGACCCGGCCGGCGCGACCCGGGTGCGGCTGCGCTTCCGGACCGTCGCCTCCCTGCCGCAGCCGCCGGGCCCGGCCCCGGCCGTCCACGGGGTCGCCGTGCGCTGCCTGGACATGGGCTCGGTCACCTACGCCTACTCGGACGGCACGTCGATGGCGTCGCCGTTCGTCGCCGGGATCGCCGCGCTCGTGCGCACGCGCCGGCCGGGGCTGTCGGCGGTGCAGGCGCGCCAGGCGATCCTGGAGTCGGTCAAGCCGCTGGCGTCG
>JADGIB010000432.1 GCA_019683665.1 Solirubrobacteraceae bacterium | reverse complement strand
AACGAGCGGGGCGCCGCGCAGCCACGCGCGCGCGGCGACCGCCTGGGGGGCGGCCCGCAGGGTGGCCGGGACGGGGGCGGCGGCGAGCAGCCCGCCGGCGCCGGGGGCGATCGGGACGACGACCGCCTCGGGGATCCCGGCCCGCTTGGCGCGCAGCTCGCCGGCGCCGCGCTCGAGCTCGGCCTCGACGAGCGATCGCAGCCGGGCCGGCGCGGGGTCCGGGTCCTGGAGGGCGTCGTCGATGGCCGCCATCGGCCTGAGCCTACTTGCGGGGCTTTTCCGTCTGGCCAGGCGCCTACGGTGGCTGGTCCGATGGAAGCCGCCCTCGCCCTCCAGATCCCGCTCTCGGCCTACGTCCGGTTCGAGGGCGAGCGCGTGTTCCTCGACAGCTTCGAGGTCACCGACCCGACGGCCGCGAAGATGCTGCGCGAGGCCGACGACCCGGGCCGGCTCGTCGCCGACATGATCGAGATCGGGGCGCGGGTGCTCGACCGCGAGCACACCGGCGCCGACGTCGAGTTCGTCCGCGCCGAGTTCGAGCGCCAGGCGCGCGAGCTGGAGCGCGAGTTCATCGACCGCGCGCGCCGGGTCGCCGAGCGGCTGGACCAGAAGGTCGACGAGGCGTTCGGGCCCGAGCACGGGCACGTGACGCGCGCGCTGCAGCGCCACTTCGGCGACGAGTCGTCGGTGGCCGTGCAGCACCGCGTCCAGAAGGTCGTCAGCGACGTCGCCGCCCAGATGCGCGAGGACCTGCGCCGCCAGTTCTCGGCCGACTCCGAGAGCAACCCGCTCGCCGGCTTCCAGCGGGCGTCGCTGGCGGTCATGAAGCAGGCCTCCGACCAGCAGGCCGAGCGGCTGGCGGCGATGACGGCCGAGCTGACCGCGCTGAAGGTCCAGCTCGCCGAGCTGCGGGCCGAGCGCGACAAGCAGGCCGAGGTGGCCGCCGAGGCCGAGCGCGGCGCCGCGAAGGGCCGCACGTACGAGGAGGCGGTCTTCGAGGCCCTCGACGCGATCGCCGTCGCGCGCGGCGACGACTGCGACGCGGTCGGCGACACGCGCGGCGAGGGCGGACGCAAGGGCGACGTCGTCGTCGCGATCGACGCCTGCGCCGGGCCGGCCCGCGGGCGGATCGTCTTCGAGGCCAAGGACCGCAAGCTGTCCAAGAACCAGGCGCTCGACGAGCTCGACGCGGCGATGCGGACGCGCGGCGCCGACTACGCGGTGCTCGTCGTGCCGTCCGAGGAGGAGCTGCCCGCCCGCACGCACCCGCTGCGCGAGTACAACGGCGACAAGCTGTTCGTCGTCCACGACCCCGAGGACGGGTCGCGGCTGGCGCTCGAGGTCGCCTACGGGCTGGCCCGGGCGCGGGTGCTCATGGCCCGCGACGACGCCGGCGGGCTGGACGCGACGGCGGCCCGGGCCGAGGTGGAGCGGGCGCTGCAGGCGATGGAGGACGTGCGGCGGATCAAGTCGCAGCTCACGAACGCGACGAACGGCATCGAGCAGGCCCGCTCGATCCTCGACGCGATGGCCCAGACCGTGCGCACGCACCTCGCCCAGCTCGACCAGCTCCTGTCGATCGAGGCGCCGGGCGAGGCCGAGTAGCGCGCGCCGCGCCGCGCCGGCCGCCGGCTCGCCGTCCGCGCCCCTCCCCGCGCGGGCTCCCTCCGCGCCGCGAGTACGCTGCCGGCCATGCGCCGCCGCGTCATCGTCTCCGGCCGCGTCCAGGACGTCGGCTACCGCGACGCCACCGCCCGCCGCGCCCGCGCCCGCGGGATCGCCGGCTGGGTGCGCAACCGCCCCGACGGGACCGTCGAGGCCGTCTTCGAGGGCGCCCCGGACGCGGTCGCCGACCTCGTCGCCTGGTGCCGGGAGGGTCCGCGCCTGGCCGCCGTCTCGGGCGTCGAGGCGTTCGACGAGCCCGAGGAGGGGCTCGCCGGCTTCGAGGTCCGCCGCTAGCGCCGCCGCCGTCGCGCGCCGCCCCCGCCCCGCCCGTCCGGGTCGACGTGTGGCACCTGGCATCGGACAGGTCGATGCC
>JADGIB010000431.1 GCA_019683665.1 Solirubrobacteraceae bacterium | reverse complement strand
CGCGCCGCCGCGGCCGGGCCCGACGCGCCCGGGGGGCGGGCCGCCGGCGCCGCGGCCGGGCGCGCGCCCGCCGGCGACCCCGGCGACGGCGGCGGGCTGCACGTCCCGCCCGGCGTCTGGGTCGGGCTCGGCGCGCTGCTCGTCTTCAGCGCCGGGGTGTGGACGGAGCGCCGGGCGATGCGCCCGCGTCGCTGACCGCGCGCGCGTCCTCCAGCCAGCGGACGTGCAGGGCGGTGCGGCCCGCGCCGTCGGACTCGAGGTCGGCGCCGACGTGCCAGACCTCGCGCAGCCGCTCGGCGGTGAGCACCTCGGTCGGCGGGCCGCTGGCCACCGAGCGCCCGTCGGCGATGACGACGACCTCGTCGGCGACGGCGGCGGCGAGCGAGAGGTCGTGGAGGACGAGCAGGACGGCGAGGCCGTCGTCGGCCAGCCCGCGCAGCAGGCGGGCCATGTCCGACGTCGCGCCGAGGTCGAGCGCCGACGTCGGCTCGTCGGCCATCAGCACCGGCGCCTCCTGCGCCAGCCCGATCGCGATCTGGACGCGCTGCAGCTCGCCGCCCGACAGCGTCGTCAGCCGCCGCTCGGCGAACTCGAGCACGCCGGCGCGCTCCATCGCGACCTCGGCCGCCTGGCGGTCGGCGCGCCCGAGGCGCTCGAGCGGCCGCAGGTGCGGCGAGCGGCCGATGAGGACGGCCTCGCGCACGACGATCCCCTCCGGCACGCGCGGGCGCTGGGGCACGAACGCGCGCAGGCGGGCCAGGCGCCGGCCGCGGAGCTTCGCGAGGTCCTCGCCGAACCAGCGCACGGTCCCGCCCGCGAGCTTCTGCAGGCCGGCGGCGGCACGCACGAGCGTCGACTTGCCGGCGCCGTTGGGGCCGACGACCGCGACGAGGCGGCCGGGGTCGAGCGTCAGGTCGGCGGCGTGGAGGATCTCCTTGTCGCCGATGCGGACCTTCGCGCCGTGGACCTCGAGCACCGCCATCGCTACACCGCCCGCCGCAGGAGCCAGAGGAACAGCGGGACGCCGATGGCGACCATCATCGGGCCGACCGGCAGCTCGAGCGGCGCCTTCAGCGTGCGGGCGACGACGTCGCCGGCGGTGAGCAGGGTCGCGCCGGCCAGCGCCGAGACGGGGACGACGAACGTGTGGTTCGACGTGCCGCCCAGCAGCCGCACGGCGTGCGGGATGACGATGCCCAGGAAGCCGAGCAGCCCGGCGAGCGCGGCCGAGCCGGAGGCGAGGATCGCCGCGGCGACGATCGCCAGCAGCCGCACGGTCCGGGGCGACGTGCCCAGCGAGGCGGCGACCTCGTCGCCGAGCGCGAGGCGGTTGAGCGGGCGCACGAGCGCGAACGCGAGGACGAGCCCAACGGCCAGGTACGGGGCGACGCTGCGGATCGTCGGCCAGCCCTCGGTCTGCAGCGAGCCGGCCAGCCACATGACCGCCGACGGCGCGCGGCTCGGGTAGATCGCCATGAGCATCGAGGTCGCCGCGGTGAAGACCGAGCCGATCGCGATGCCCGACAGGATGAGCCGCCCGACGCCGCCGCGGTTGGCGCCCGTCCACGAGATCATGAGCACGAGCAGGGCGGCGACCATGCCGAACACGAGCGCGCTCAGCGGCAGGAGCGCGACGTGGCCGGGGGAGAGGAGGATGACGAGCATCGCGCCGAACGCGGCGCCGCCGGTGACGCCGACGATGTCGGGGGAGGCGAGCGGGTTGCCCAGCGAGCCCTGGAGCATCGCCCCGGCGACGCCGAGGGAGGCGCCGACGGCGACCGCGGTGACCGTCCGCGGCAGGCGCAGCTGGAGGATGATCTCGCGGTCGACGCCGCGGGCCTCGTTGCCGGTGAGCCAGCCGAAGAGCGCGTCGACGACCTGGCCGAGCGGGACCTTCACCGACCCGAGCGCCAGGGACGCGCAGACCGCGGCCACGAGGCAGACGGCGATGACGGCGACGACGAGCGCGCGCCCCGCCGGGCCCCGCGGCGCGGCGGGGCGGGGGGGCGCCCGCCGGGCCCGGGCCGCGCCGGCCGGCAA
>JADGIB010000430.1 GCA_019683665.1 Solirubrobacteraceae bacterium | reverse complement strand
GGTGGTTTAACGACACAGCCCGCCGACCCGCCCGCCGCGCAGGAGCGCGCCCTCGGCGGGCGGCGCCCCGACGACCGCCGGCGCCCGGCCGGACTCGCCGCCGAACAGGTCCTCGACCCGGACGCCGAGCACCGCGGCGATCGCCAGCGCGGTCGTCACCGACGGCGTGTGGCGGCCCGCCTCGATCGCCGCGATCGCCTGCCGGCTCACCCCCGCGCGCTCGGCCAGCGCCGCCTGCGTCAGCCCCGCCTTCGCCCGCGCGCGCCGGACCCGCTCGCCGGCGCCGGCCGGACCGGGGCTGTCGTGCGAAGGCGCCGCGGGCGTCACACCGCGGACCGTACCGCGTCACGCCAGGAAACGGGCGCGGCCGCCCACGATGCGAGCGCCCCGCGGTCGTCGCGTCGGCCCGCTCCGCGTCAGGCGGGATCGCCGTCCGCCGGATCGAACGGGTGGTACGGCCCCACCCACGCCTCCCGCGGGACGTCCGGCCACCACCCCGATCCCACGGCCTCCCAGTACCGCACGACGAGCTCGAAGCGCTCCGCCATCCCGAGCCGGCGCTGGAAGGCCTCGCGCGTGATCCCCTGCTCGACCAGCCACCAGCTGTAGCCCCACCCGGGGACCACCCCCGGGCGGAACCGCCCATGCTCGTCGACGCGCTCGTCCTCCACGGTGCCGAACCTGTCCTCGGATGCGGTCCGACAGGACCGCCCAGAACCCAAAAAGGCCCGCATTTGCAGGCCTTTTCGGGAGGTCGGGGAGACAGGATTTGAACCTGCGACCGCCCGGCCCCCAGCCGGGTGCGCTACCAGACTGCGCCACTCCCCGTCTATGTCAGAGCGGGCGACGGGAATCGAACCCGCCCTAGAAGCTTGGAAGGCTTCTGTGCAGCCACAACACTTCGCCCGCAAGCTCGTGGCGCTCATCCTAGCGCCCGCGCACGCGGATGGAAGGGCTACGCGCGGGCGCGGCGCTCCTCGGTCGGGACGGTCCCGTCGTCGTCGGTCAGGTCGCGCGGCGGCCAGGGGCCGAACCAGTTGTCGCGGGCCCCGTCGATCGTCACGACCGACCCGTTCAGCGCGCGCCCGAGCGGCGACGCCAGCAGGGTCACGAGCCAGGCGTGCTCCTCCGGGCGGCAGAGCCGGCCGAGCGGCACCGCGCGCGCGATCGACTCGCGCACGACGTCCGGGTACTTGCCCAGCGCCTCGGTGTCGGAGTGGCCGGCGGCGACCGCGACGACGGTCACGCCGTCGGCCGCCCACGCCTGGGCGAGCTCGCGGGTCGCCGCCTCGACCGCGGCGCGGGCGGCGCCCGAGTGGGTCATCCCCGGCATCCCGTGATGGGGCGAGAGCGTGATGTTCACGATCGTGCCGCGGCCGGCCGGGCGCATCGCCCGCTCGTGGGCGACGCGGGCCATCGTCAGCGTGCCGCCGACGTTCAGCCGCGTCACCGCCCGCCACCCCTTCAGCGTGATCCCCTCGGCCGGGACGAAGTACTGGCCGCCGGCGTTGTTGACGAGCACGTCGAGGCGGCCGTGGCGCTCCAGGCACGCGCCGACGATGCGCTCCGCGTCGGCCGCCTCGCGCACGTCGCCGGCCACGATCGAGCACCGCTCGCCGAGCTGCCCGGCAGCCTCGCGCAGGACCTCCTCGCGGCGCCCGCAGATGACGACCGAGGCGCCGCACGCGAGCAGCTCCGCGGCCGTCGCGCGCCCCAGCCCGGTACCGCCGCCGGTCACGAGCGCGACCTGCCCGTCGAGCAGTCCGGGAGCGAAGATCCGCGACTCCATGGAGGCGCAGACTACGGCTCCGGAGCGGGGTAGCATCGCGAACATGGAGTACGGCGAAGATCTCTTCGACGACCCCGAGCTCGCCGCGATCGAGGACGAGCTCGACGGCCTCGACGACTACGACGAGGCCGGCTCGGACGACGCCGAGCACGACATCGACGAGGACGTCGCGATCGACGAGCTCGGCGACGAGTGAGCGGCGGCGGCCCTGCCCCCCCCCCCGCCCCCCGGCTGTCTCTTATAAACAAATCCCAGCCCCCCA
>JADGIB010000429.1 GCA_019683665.1 Solirubrobacteraceae bacterium | reverse complement strand
GGGGCCCTCGTCTGCGCTGGCGCGGGGCGCGCCCCGCCCGGGGGGGGGCGCCCCCCCCCCCCGACCGGGTCCGGCGCCTGCGCGAGATGATCGCGACGACGCCCGACGAGGGCTACGCGGGCTGCTGCGCGGCGATCCGCGACATGGACCTCGAGCCCGAGCTCGGCCGCATCTCGGCGCCGACGCTCGTCATCGCCGGCGCCGACGACCCGGCCACGCCGCCCGACCACGGCGCGCGCATCGCGGCCGGGATCCCCGGCGCCCGGATGGCCGTCGTGCCGGACTCGGCGCACCTCGCGAACATCGAGCAGGCCGACGAGGTGACGACCCGGATCCTCGACCATCTTCGGGTAGCCTAAACCCATCATGTTCGTGTCGATGAACTGCGTCACGGTGGCTCCCGAGCAGGCCGAGGCCTTCGAGCAGGCGTTCCTCAGCCGCGAGCGCCACATGGGCGAGGCTCCGGGCTTCGTCCGCTTCCAGCTGCTGCGCCCGCTCGGGGAGGACGACCGGGAGTACCTCGTCGTGACCGAGTGGGAGTCCGAGCAGGCCTTCAGGGACTGGCTGTCCAGCGATCTCTTCAAGAAGGCGCACCGCGGCGACGGGCAGCGGAGCTTCGGCGGCCCCTCGAAGCTGCGCACGTTCGAGATCATCGACACCGAGCAGCCGGCCGCCACCGCCTGACGTCGTGGAGGACCTGCTCCTCGACATCGCGAACGCGCTCAAGTACCCGGTCTTCGTGCTCGCGTTCGCGGCCCTCGCCGCGGTCTGCTTCGAGACCGGCAGCTTCGCGATCGAGCTGGTCCGGCGCCGGCGCCGCGACCTCGCCCGGCTCGAGCGGGCCGCCGCCGACGCCCGCGCGGCGCTCGAGGCCGGCGACCCGGGCGCGGCGCAGGTCGCGCTCCTGCGCGTGTCGACCGACGGCGCGATGGCCCAGGCCGCCCGCGACATCGTCGCCGAGTGGGGCCAGCCGAACGCCGAGGACCGCGTCGCCAAGCGGCTGGCCGACTTCGACTTCCGCATCCTGCGCCGGCTCGAGCGCACGCGGATGCTCGTGCGGGCCGGCCCGGGCCTCGGCCTCATGGGCACGCTGATCCCGCTCTCCCCCGCGCTCGCCGCGCTCGGCGAGGGCGACGTCAAGCAGCTCTCCGACGGCCTGCGGGTCGCCTTCGGCGTGACCGTCATCGGCATCCTCGTCGGCATGGTCGCGTTCATGCTGTCGCTCGTCCGCGACCGCCTCTACTCGCAGGACCACTCCGACCTCGAGTACATCGCCGCGGTCCTCTTCGACCAGCCCCCGGCGCGGCCGGCCCACGAGTCGCTGCCGGCCGAGGTGGTGCAGACCGCGTGAGGTCGCGCGTCTCCAGCCGCGCGCGGATGCGCGAGGACCGCGCCGGGGACCCGCTCGAGGGCATGGTCAACCTGTTCGACCTCGGGCTCGTCCTCGCGCTCGCGTTCCTGCTCGTCGCGATCAACAGCCTCGGCCGAGAGCAGAACCGCGCCCCCGACGCGGTCGTCGCCGGGCCCGACGACCAGGTCGGGACCGTGCCCGAGGAGGGCGAGCGGGTGATCGGCCGCGGCGAGGAGGTCGGCAAGGTCTACCGCCTCGACGACGGCCGCCTCGTCTACGTCGCGCCGAAGGCGCCGTAGGGCGCGGCGCCCGCAGGCGCCGCGCCCCGCGTGCGGTCAGCGGCGCCGCAGCAGCCGGACCGTCCGGTCGAGCGTGGCCGTGTTGCCGGCCTCGTCGGTGACGGTCAGGCGCAGGAGCGCGCGGCCCGGCCGGGCCCCGGTGACGCGGATGCGCACGACGCCGGTGCCGCGCCCGAGGCTCGCCGTCGCCGAGCCGAGCGTCCGGCCGCCGCGCAGCAGCTCGGCCCGGACCGACACCGGCTCGCCCGCCCGGACCTGCGCGACGACGCGCCGCCGCGCCCCGCGGCCGCGGACCGCCGTCGTGCCGAGCGTGGCCTCGACGCGCCGGTCGGCCCCGGCCGGGTCGGCGCTCGGCGCGGTCGCCGGGGCGGGGCCCGGCTGGGGCGCGGGCGCTCGCGCGGCGCGGCCCCCCCCCGGCGC
>JADGIB010000428.1 GCA_019683665.1 Solirubrobacteraceae bacterium | reverse complement strand
TCCGTCTCGTGGGCTGGGTGATGTTTATATGAGACAGGGCCCAGGCCATCCGACCGGAGGACCCGACGCTGTTGAGCGCCACATCCCATCCCACCCGCATCGCCCTGCCGCGCCGCTGCGACGCGCGCCGCACGGGCGACCGCCTGTTCGCCGGGGCCGCCGCCGGCGCCGGCGCGCTCATCCTGGCCGTGCTCGCCGGGGTGGCGATCTTCCTGCTCGCCGAGGCGTGGCCGGCGATCACCGCCGACGCGTCCGAGATCCCCGGCGACGGCGGCCTGCTCGCCTACCTCGCGCCGCTCGCCTTCGGGACGCTGCTCGCCGCCGCGCTCGCGATCGTCATCGCGGTCCCGCTCGCGGTCGGCGTCTCGCTGTTCATCAGCCACTACGCGCCGCGGTGGCTGGCCCAGCCGCTCGGCTACGTCGTCGACCTCCTCGCCGCCGTGCCGAGCATCGTCTACGGCCTGTGGGGCATCGCCGTCCTCGGGCCGGCCTCGGTCGACCTCCTGCGCTGGCTCGCCGACCACCTCGGCTTCCTGCCGTTCTTCGCGGGGCCGCCGTCGGTGACCGGCCGCACGATGCTCGTCGTCGGCGTCGTCCTCGCGGTGATGATCCTGCCGATCATCAGCGCGGTCACGCGCGAGGTGTTCGCGCAGACGCCCCGGTCGCAGATCGAGGGCGCGCTGGCGCTCGGCGCCACCCGCTGGGAGATGCTGCGGATGACGGTCCTGCCCTTCGGGCGCTCGGCGATCGTCGGCGCCTCGATGCTCGGCCTCGGCCGCGCGCTGGGGGAGACGATGGCCGTCGCGATCATCCTGTCGGTCTCCGGCGGGGTGACGCTGAACCTCATCAGCTCCGGCAACCCGTCGACGATCGCGGCGAACATCGCCCTCGACTTCCCCGAGTCCTCCGGGCCGGCCGTGAACGTCCTCATCGCCTCGGGCCTCGTGCTCTTCGCGATCACGCTGGTCGTGAACGTCGCCGCGCGGATGGTCATCGCGCGCGCCGAGCGGGCGGGGCGGGCATGAGCGCGACGACGCCCCGCCTGGACATCGTGCGCCCCGCGCTGCCCGCGTGGGGCCCGTGGGCGCCGCCCGCGGCCGCGCTCGCGCTCGCGGCCGCCCTCGCGGTCGCCACCGACGTCGCCGCCGGCGTCCTGCTCGTCGCCGCGGTCGTCGTCTCGGCCGCCGTCGTCTTCGCCTGGTCGCGCGCCGTCGAGGGCCGTCGCCGGGCGATCGACCGGCTCGTCACCGTGCTCGTGTCGTCCGCGTTCGCGCTCGCCGTCATCCCGCTGGTCTCGCTGCTGTGGACGGTGGTCGCCAAGGGGTCGGAGCGCTTCGACTGGGCCTTCTTCAGCGAGACCGGGCGCAACGTCGTCGGCGAGGGCGGCGGCGCCTGGCACGCGATCGTCGGCACGCTCGTCATCACGGGCCTGGCGACGGTCGCCTCGGTGCCGATCGGGATCCTCGCCGCCGTCTACCTGCACGAGTACGGGCAGGGGCGGCTGAAGCGCTGGCTGACGTTCCTCGTCGACGTCATGACCGGCATCCCGTCGATCGTCGCCGGCCTGTTCGCGTTCGCGCTGTTCGCGATCCTCTTCGGGCCCGGCGTGCGGATGGGCGTCATGGGCGCGGTCGCGCTCTCGGTCCTGATGATCCCGATCGTCGTGCGCTCGACCGAGGAGATGCTGAAGATCGTCCCCGACGGGCTGCGCGAGGCCGCGTACGCGCTCGGCGTGCCGAAGTGGCGGACGATCGTCAGCGTCGTGCTGCCGACCGCGCTGGCCGGGATCGTCACCGGCGTCATGGTCGCCGTCGCGCGCGTCATCGGCGAGACCGCGCCGCTGCTCATCACGACCGGGACGATCTCGAGCCTGAACGCGAACCCGTTCAGCGGCCGCATGGAGCCGCTGCCGGTCTACGCCTACCGCCAGTACAAGCACCCGGGCGTCCCGCCGGAGCCGTACCTGGCCCGCGCGTGGGCGGCGGCGCTGACGCTCATCGCGATCGTCATGGCGCTCAACCTCGTCGCGCGGCTCGTGTACCGGCGCTTCGGGACCGAGGTCCGCGGATGACCGGGCGCGTCCCGGCCGCCGCCCCGGG
>JADGIB010000427.1 GCA_019683665.1 Solirubrobacteraceae bacterium | reverse complement strand
TGCGTCAGTTGTGTATAAGAGACTGGGGTCAGGCGGGGGAGGGCTGGGCGTCGAGGTCGTCGGCGACGCCCCCGACGACGCGGGCGGCGTGCGCGAGCCCGGCGGCCGCCTCGGCGTCGAGGTCCCAGGCGACGATCTCGCGCACCCCGCCGGGGCCGAGCCGCAGCGGGACGCCGACGGCGACGCCGGAGAGGCCGTACTCGCCGTCGAGGACGACCGAGCCGGGCCACACCTCGTCGCCGCCGCGCTCGAGCGCGCCGATCATCCGCGCGATCCCCAGGCCCGAGGTCCACGTCGACGAGCGCCCGGAGTCGAGCGCGACGTGGCGGCGGTACCAGGAGCCCATCCACGCGGCGGCGGCCGCGCGCGCGCCGGGGTCGAGCGTGACCGGCTCGCCGTCGACGCGGATGCGGTCCCACAGCGGGACGGTCGCGTCGCCGTGCTCGCCGAGGACCCACGCCTCGACGCGTCCGGGGGCGACCCCGAGCTGCATCCCGACCGCGGTGCGCATCCGCAGGCTGTCGTTCAGCGTGTAGCCGATGATCCGGCGCCGGTCGATGCCGGTGCGCCGCCGGGCCCACGTCACGAGCGCGTCGACCGGGTTGGTGACCATGAGCAGGACGCCGGGCCAGCCGTCCGGGATCCAGCCGAGGTTCTCGCGCACGATCGCCGCGTTGTCCTCCAGGTAGGCCAGCCGCGTCGTGTTCACCTTCAGCGGCGCGCCGCCCGCGAGCACGACGACGTCGGCGCCGGCGACGTCGCCGGGCTCCCCGTCGCGGATGCTCCCGCCCGGGGACAGCTCGAGGACCTGCTCGAGGTCGAGCGCGTGCGAGATCGCCATCTCGCGCCGGCGGTCGACGAGGACGACGTCGTGGGCGCCGGCGAGCAGGAGGTTGAACGCGGCGGACGCGCCGACCCCGCCGCCGCCCCCGACGATCGCCACACGCATGGCGCCATGCTCGTCGGCGCCCGGCAAATTGTCAAATGGTTTGTTGCCAGCGCGGCGGCGGCCGTCTAGGCTTGCCGCCCGGTGTCCCCTTCGAGCGCATCGGTGACCGTGCGCGACGCGGCCTTCGAGGTCCTGCGCCGCCACGACCTGACGACGATCTTCTCCAACCCCGGGTCGACCGAGGTCGCCCTGCTCGGCGGCCTGCCCGACGACCTGCGCTTCGTCCTCGGCCTCCACGAGGGGTCGGTCGTCGGGATGGCCACCGGCTACGCCCTCGGCCGCGGCGCGCCCGCGTTCGCGCTCCTGCACACGACCGCCGGCCTCGGCAACGCGGTCGCCGCGCTCGCGACCGCCCGCGTGAACCGCGCGCCGCTCGTCGTCGTCGTCGGCCAGCAGGACCGCCGCCACCTCGCGATGGAGCCGTTCCTCGCCGGCCGCCTCGAGGGCCTCGGCGGCGAGTACCCGGTCTGGGTCGAGCAGCCGGCGCTCCCGGCCGACGTGCCCGGCGCGATCGAGCGCGCCGTCCACGAGGCGCAGACGTGGCGCGGCCCGGCGATCGTGATCGTCCCGATGGACGACTGGCTCGTGCCGATGCCCGAGGCCCACCAGCCGGCCGCGGCGCGGCGCGTCCTGCGCCCGCCCGCCGTCGACGCCGCCTCGGCCGACGCGCTCGCGGCGCTCCTCGACGACGCCGACGCCCCGGCGATCGTCGTCGGTGCGCGGGCGGCGGGCGAGGACGCCTGGCGCGCGCTCGTCGCGCTCGCCGACCGCCTCGGCGCGCCCGTCTTCCAGGAGTCGTTCGGGGGCGCGCCCGGCTTCCCCCAGGACCACCCGCGCTTCCAGGGCCACCTGCCGTTCGACCGCGGGCGGCTGCGGGCCCGGCTGGCCGGCCACGACGTCATCCTCGCCGTCGGCGCCCCCGCCTTCCGCCAGTACGTCTACGAGCCGGGGCCGCTCGTGGAGCCGGGCACGCGCGTCGCCGTCGTCACCGACGACCCGGCCGAGGCGCACCGCTCGGTCGCCGACCTCGCCGTCATCGGCTCGCCGGCCGCAGTCTGCGCGGCGCTCGTCGACCGCGTCGCCCAGCGCCCCGACTCGGGCGGCGACCCGTTCGAGCGCCCCGCGCCGCCCGACC
>JADGIB010000426.1 GCA_019683665.1 Solirubrobacteraceae bacterium | reverse complement strand
GGCGCGCGCGCGGCGCGCGCGGCGCGCGCCACCGCCGCCGCCCCCGCCCCCCGGCCCCGGCCGCCGGGCGCGGCCGGTCCGATGGAGGTGCGCGCCTGGGTCGTCGGCGACCGGCTCGAGGTCGCGATCGCCGACGAGGGCTGCGGGGTGCGTCCGCGCGGCGACAGCCCCGGGATCGGGCTCGGCCTGGGGATCATCGGGCGCACGACCGAGCGCTTCGAGGTGCGCGACCGGCCGGGCGGCGGCGGCGAGCTGCGGCTGTGCTTCCGGCTGGCCCCGGAGACCTAGGATGGGCGGGTGAGCGCCAACCACGATCACGGCCACGGCGGGCACGGCCACGCGCACGCCCACGGGGTGAGCGCGGACGCCGACACGGGCAGGCTCGCTTTCGCGCTGGCGCTCATCGTCGCCTTCCTGATCGTCGAGGTCGTCGTCGGCGTCATCGCCGGCTCGCTGGCGCTCCTGTCGGACGCCGCGCACATGCTCACCGACGCGGCCGCGATCGCGCTCGCGCTCGTCGCGCTGCGCCTGGCCCAGCGCCCGGCCCGGGGGCGGCTGACGTTCGGCCTCAAGCGGGTCGAGATCCTCAGCGCCCAGGTCAACGGGCTGACGCTGCTGATCCTCGCGCTCGTCATCTGCGTCGAGGGCGTGCGCCGCCTCGTCTCCCCGCCCGAGGTCGAGGGCGCGCTGGTGCTCGTCGTGGCGCTGGCCGGGATCGTCGTGAACGTCGCCGCGACGCTCGTGCTCGCGCGGGCGAACCGCCAGAGCCTGAACGTCGAGGGCGCCTTCCAGCACATCCTCACCGACCTCTACGCGTTCACCGGGACCGCGGTCGCCGGCGGGGTCATCCTCCTCACCGGCTTCGCGCGCGCCGACGCGATCGCGTCGCTCGTCGTCGCCGCGCTCATGCTCCAGAGCGCCTACCGGCTGCTGCGCGACTCGGCCCGGGTGTTCCTCGAGGCGGCCCCGCCGGGCACCGACCCCGAGGAGATCGGGCGGGCGATGGTCGCCGTCGGCGACGTCGTCGAGGTCCACGACCTCCACGTGTGGGAGGTGACGTCCGGGTTCCCGGCGCTGTCGGCGCACGTCCTCGTCGAGCCGGGCGCCGACTGCCACGGGGCGCGGCGCGAGCTCGAGGCGCTCCTCCACGAGCGCTTCGGGATCGACCACACGACGCTCCAGGTCGACCACGAGGGCGGCGAGCTGCTGACGCTCGAGGTCGCCGACGGCCTGGCGCCCCGCTCGGGCTGACCGGACGTTCAGAACCGGCGGCGGCCGGGTAACCGGATCGGCACATGAGCGCCGAATTCACCGCCACCGCCCCCGCGACCCCCCGGTCCGGGTCGTTCCCGGTCCGGCGGCTCGGCGACCGCCTCGCGGTCGTCGGGGCCGGCGCCCGCCTCGACGAGCCGACCGCGCGCAGCTACGCCCGGGCGGTCCTGCGCGCGACGCACGACGGCGCCAGCGAGCTCGTCCTCGACCTGTCGGCGGTCCGCCAGCACGCGTGGCCGGCGATCTACGCGCTCTGCGAGCTCGAGGCGCACCTCGTCGAGGCGTGCTGCGACCGCGTCGCGGTCGCCGTCGACGACGTCCTCGCCCGCGACCTCGAGGCCGTCGGCCTCCAGCGGGTGTGGACGCTGCGCGCGACCGTGCCCGACGCGCTCGCCGACCTGCTCGCCCGCCCGGTCTGACCGCGGCCGCCGCCGCCCTGAGCGCCGGCGCGACCCGCCCCGGGCCGCGTGTGCCACCCTGCGGGGCGTGCCCGACCACGCCCTCATCGCCGTCCGCGTCCAGCCGCGGGCGAAGCGCACCGAGGTCGCCGGCGAGCGCGACGGCGCCGTCGTCATCCGCGTCAACGCCCCGCCGGTCGACGGGAAGGCCAACGACGCGCTGTGCCGGTTCGTGGCCAAGGCGGTCGGCGTGCCGCGCGGCGCGGTGACCGTCGCCCGCGGCGAGAGCGGCCGCGACAAGCTCCTGCGCGTCGAGGGCCTCGACGCCGAGGCGGTCCGCGCCGCGCTGCTGGCCTAGCGGCGGTCAGCCCCCACGAGCGGCACGAAGCGGACGCCCTCGTGCAGCTCGCGCCGCAGCCGCCCGCCCTCGCGGCGCACGAGCACGAGCCGGT
>JADGIB010000425.1 GCA_019683665.1 Solirubrobacteraceae bacterium | reverse complement strand
GCTCCGGGCGGGACGGCCGGGGCCGGGGTGCGCCCGTGCCGGGAGCGCATCGGCGGGCGCTCAGCCCAGCTCGGGCCGGTCGAGGACCCGCAGCCAGCTCCCGTCCGGCTGGCGGCGGACGACCTGGGCGCGGCCGCCGGTCCCGTCGAGCGCGCGGGTGGCGGTGAGCGCGAGGTCGCCGTGGCGCAGCGTCGGCAGCGGCGCCTCGGGGCGGAAGGGCGGCGCCTCGGCCAGGAGGCGCTCGAAGACGGCGCGGATCGCGTCGCGCCCAACGGTGATCTCGCCCGGCGGGTGGGCGAGGACGGCGTCGGGCTCGTACAGCCCGGCGATCCCGGCGGCGTCGCCGGCGCGGGCGCGCTCGACGACGAGCCGGGTGAGGTCCTCGGGGGTGCGGGCGCGGTCGCGGACGGGGCTCATGGCTTCGCTCCTCTCGGTCGGGTCGCCGCCCATGCTGGCGCCCCCGCCCCAGAACGCCAACATCTGATCGTTGTCCGACCTAGAATCGATTGTTATGGAGCTGCGCCAGCTCGAGTACTTCGTCGCGGTCGTCGAGGAGGGCAGCTTCACGCGGGCGGCGGCGCGGGTCCACGTCGCCCAGCCGGGCGTGAGCGCACAGGTGCGCCGCCTGGAGGCCGAGCTCGGGCAGCCGCTGCTGGACCGCTCGGGCCGGCGCGTCACCCCGACCGAGGCCGGCGCGGCCGTGCTGCCCTACGCGCGGGCCGCGCTCGCCGCCGTCGCCGGCGCCCGCCAGGCCGTCGACGAGCTCGCGGGCCTCGTCCGCGGCCACGTCACCGTCGGCGTCCTCCCCGGGCTCGTCACCCAGCTCGACGTCGCCGAGCTGCTGGCCGACTTCCACCGGGCCCACCCGGGCGTCGAGATCGCGCTGACCGAGGACGCCGCCGAGCCGCTGCTCGACGCCGTCCGCGGCGGCCGCGTCGACCTCGCGCTCACCGGGGTCGCCCGCGCCGTCCCCGACGGGGTCGCGGTCGCCACCGTGACCGAGGAGCGGCTCGCCGTCGCCGTCGCCCCCGGCGACCCGCTCGGCGACCGCTCCGCCACGACGCTCGCCGCGCTCGCCGAGCGGCCGCTCATCTGCCTGCCGCGGGGCGCGAGCGTGCGGGCGCTGCTCGAGGACGCCTGGGCGCGCGCCGGGGTGCGCCCGCGCATCGCCTTCGAGGCCGGGACGCCGTCGGCCCTCGTGCGGCTGGCGGCCCAGGGGCTCGGCGTCGCGATCGTCCCCGCCTCCGCGGCGCGGGCGCCCGGGGTGCGCGCCGTCGAGCTGCGGCCCGCGCTGCACGGGCGGGTCGTGCTGGCCTGGCGGTCGGCGGGCCCGGTGAGCCCGGCCGCGCGGGCGCTCGCGGCCCACGCCCGGGAGCGCCTCGCCCCCGGCCCTTGACTTCACGTGCGCTTGAAGCTTCACGATGGGCCGATGCCGACGACCATCACCGCCGACGACCTGCGGGTCCGGGGCCTGCGGGCGACGACCCCGCAGCCGCTCCCGTTCGCCCCGCGGATCGAGGTCCGCGCCTACCGGATCGACCGCGACGACGCCTACCGGATCGACCGCGACGACGGGAACCTCCTCGTCTACAGCACCGGGACGCTGGACGCCGACCTCGACGCGCTGCGCGCCGACGGCGGCGTCGCGCGCCAGTACCTCAACCACTGGCACGAGGCGTTGCTCGGGCTCGCGCCCCCGCAGCTCGGCGCCCGCCTCCTCCACCACGAGGCCGAGCGCGGGCACGTCATCGCGCACACCGACCGCGCCGGGCTGACGTTCTCGCGCCGCCACCACCTCGGCGCGGACTTCGCCGTCATCCCGGCCCCGGGCCACACCGCCGGCGCCACCGCCTACCTGTGGGACGCCGGCGACCTGCGCCTCCTGTTCACCGGCGACACGCTCTTCCTCGACGGCGACGAGTGGGTCGCCGCCGTCCTCGCCGACAGCGACCGCGACGCCTACCTCGACACGCTGGAGACGATCCGCGAGCTCGACTTCGACGTGCTCGTCCCGTGGGCGGCCACGGCGGGCGGGCCGAGCCTGGCCGCGGCCAGCGCCGCCGGGCGGCGGGCCCGGATCGACCGGCTGATCGCGCGGCTGCGCCGCGGCGGGAGCCGCTAGG
>JADGIB010000062.1 GCA_019683665.1 Solirubrobacteraceae bacterium | reverse complement strand
GCTGGGTGTTGTGTTTAAGACCCCGGCCGGGGGCGACGGCGCGGCGGCGCGGCCGGCGCCCGCCCCGGCCCCGTAGCCGGCGGCCGCTAGGCGATCCGCGCGCCCGGCGTCGCGTCGCCGTCGGGGCGCAGGATGTGGACGGTGCCGTCCGCCTCGACGGCCCCGAGGACGAGCACCTCGGAGCGCACCGGGCCGATCTGCCGCGGCGGGAGGTTCACGACCGCGACGACGAGCGACCCCTCGAGCTCATCGCGCGCGTAGTTCGTGATCCGCGCCGACGAGCGCCTGACGCCGAGCCCGGGCCCGAAGTCGATGCGCAGCTTCCAGGCCGGCACGCGCGCCTCGGGGAAGTCCTCGACGGCGACGACGCGCCCGACGCGCATGTCGACGGCGAGGAAGTCGTCGACGGTGATCTCGGGGCTGGGGCCGGCGCCGGCGTCCATGGCGACGTGGAAGCGTACGGCTCAGGGGCCGGGCTCGGCGCCGGCGACGATCTCCGCCGCGCCCTCGCGCCCGTCGACGGTGACCGGGTGGGTCCCGTCGCGCAGGCCCTCGACCTCGAAGGCGGCGCGCCCGCCGGCGGGGACGTCGACGGCCCCGCCCGCGAACTCGACGCGGTGCGGCTCGCCGTCGGCCGACACGCCGACGACGCGGATGGTGAAGAACGCCGGGACCGACACCCGGGCCGGGCGCACCGTCGCGCCGTCGATGCGCAGGCGGGCGGTGACGCGGGCCGGCTCCTCGTCGCCGGCGCCGCCCTCCTGCTGCTCGACCGTGCCCGCGGGCGCGGGCTCGGTCCGGGGCGCGGCGGTCGCGGGCGCGGGCTCGGCGTCCGCGGTCGCGGCCGCGCCCGTCGTCGCGGGGCCGGTCGCGGTCGTCGCCGCGCCGTCGTCGCCGCCGCACCCGGCCCCCGCGAGCGCCGCCGCGGCGGCCAGCGCCGCGACGGCCGCCGTCCGCCGCCTACTGGCCAACGGAGAACAGGGCCTCGAGGTCGTGGCGCGAGAAGGCCTCGAACGCGACCATGGTCTGCGTCCGCGACACGCCCTCGAGCTGCCCGATGCCGGCGGTGACGACGTCGGCGAGCTGCTCGTGGCGCGGGACGTGGACGATCGCGACGAAGTCCCAGGCGCCGGTGACCGAGTACACCTGGCCGACGCCCTCGATGTCGGCCAGCCGGCTGCCGAGCGTCGGCATCGCGCCGCGCTCGGCCTCGATGAGGACGATCGCGTGGGTCACGGCGTGTGCGTCTCCCCGGGCTTGAGCAGGACGACCTTCGACGAGGTCTCCCGCTCGACGTCGGCCTTGAACGCCTCGGCGTCGGTCTCGATCGGCGGGAACGTGTCGTAGTGGCCGGGGATCACCGTCGGCGCCCCGATGAGCTTCACGGCCTCGACCGCGTCGTGGCGGTCCATCGTGTAGTGGCCGCCGATCGGCACGATCGCGACGTCGATCGGCGTGCGCCGCCCGACGAGCGCCAGGTCGCCGAACAGGGCGGTGTCGCCCGCGTGGTAGACGGTCGTCCCGCCGAGGTGGACGACGACGCCGGCGGGCGTGTTCACCGTCCCCTTCGGCGTCGTCGACGTGTGCCAGGCCGGCACGTACTTGACCCAGCCCCAGTCGAAGCGGACGGTGCCGCCGAGGTTCGGGTCGTGGACGGGATGCCCCTCGCCGAGGTCCTCGGCGAACTCGTTGGCCAGCTCGACGATCGCCGTCACCGGCGCCCCGGTCCGCTTCGCCACCGGGATGACGTCGGCGACGTGGTCGGCGTGGCCGTGCGTGACGACGATGTGCGTCGGCTCGACCTCGTCGGCGGTGACCGGCGCCTTCGGGTTGCTCGGCCCCAGGAACGGGTCGATCAGGACGGTCGTGTCGCCGTCGCTGAGCTCGAACGTGGCGTGGCCGAGATAGCGGATCTCCATGCTCGTCAGGTCTCCCGTCGTCGCTGCAGTTCGTGGGCCAGCTCGAAGCCGACCGCGACGCCGACCATCATGCCCAGGCGGGTCTCCTCGGCCAGGAGGGTCCGCAGGGCCTGGACGTCGCCGGACTCGGCGACCCGACGGACCTCGTGCTCGTGCGCGTCGTCGAACCAGCCGCCCGAGTGCAGCGCCTCGTTGAGGATGCGCTGGAGGCCCGGGGCGGCGTGGATGACGACCTCCTCGGCGTGCTTGAGGCGCTCGGGGTCCTGGAGCGCCTCGACGGCCGCGTCGACCTCCTCGGCGGTGTACGTGCGGTCGGTCACCGGCCCGCCACGATACCCGGCCTCACGTGCGGGCCGCGACGCGGGCGAGCGGGAAGCCGAGCAGGAGGCCGATGAGGCCGCCGGCGACGCCCGCGTACGCGTTCGCGGGCTCGACGGCGACCGGCATGAGCAGCAGGACGGCGGCGATGACCGCGGTGCCGAGCAGGTCGCCCTCGTAGGCGCGGTTGCGCCGCCAGGCCAGCAGGTCGGGGACGACCCAGGCGGCGAGCAGGCCGAGCGCCAGCCCGTTCGCGCCCGCGGCGATCGGGAAGGTCTCGATCGCGGCGGCGACGAGCATCCCGCCCGCCCCCGACAGGAGCGCGACGAGGAGGACGGCGACCGGGCCGTGGCGGCGCTCCAGCAGCGTGCCGTAGATGCCGACGGCCACCATCGTCGCGAACTGGTAGGCGCCGCCGGCGAGGACGATCCCGCCGCCGCTGCCGACGTGGAGGAACGGGGCGGTGACGAGCTTCCACCAGTCCCCGTCGAGCTTGCCGACGACGATGACGTCGGCGGCCGCGAACGCCCCGGCGAAGTAGACGAGGTAGACGAGGAACGAGGCGGCGACGAGCGCGATCGTCGCGACGGGGCGCTCGCTCAGCGACGAGGCGTCGGCGGCCGGGCGCAGGCGCTGGAAGCGCCCCCGCGTCCCCGGCGACCGCCGGCGGCGCCGCCGCGGCTTGGGGATCGGGTCGGCCTTCGGGCCGCCGCGCTCGATCTTCGGCGCCCGCTTGCGCACGCGCTGTCCGCAGTACGGGCACTCGGTCACGTACGGGCTGACCTCGGACCCGCAGTTCTTGCAGACGACGAAGAGATCCGCCCCGCGTGCCATGTGCGACCGATGATACGGCCGCGGGCGCCCCGCGGCCTCGGACCGCCCCCGCCGGGCGGGCCCGGCTAGGCGCCCGTGGCCTCGACGAGCTCGACCATGACCTCGCGCAGGTCGTGGTTGGCCTCCCACACGGTCATCTGCCGGGAGGCGCCGTTGCCGCGGGCCAGGAGGTCGCGGATGCCCTCCAGCGCGTCGGCCGAGCCGAGGTCCTGGGCGTGCTCGGTGAGCCGGTCGAGCAGCCGCCTGGCCAGGGTCCTCGTCGGGACGCGGTCGTCGCCCGGGAGGTCGACGAGCTCGCCGTCGAGGCCGTGGCGGGAGGCCAGCCACTTGTTCTCGTCGAGCATCTCCCACGGGTAGTCGGTGAACGTCCGGTGGGCGTCGTGGTGCTCGGCCAGCTCCTTGACCATCGCCTGCACGAGCGCGGCGATCGCGACCGTGTGCTCGACCCGCGTCTGGCAGTCCATGGCCCGGATCTCGACGGTCCCGAACTGCGGGTGCGGGCGGACGTCGTACCAGAGCCAGGTGTAGTCCTCGATGACGCCGGCGCGGATCATGAACTCGACGCGCCGCTCGTAGTCGTCCCAGTCGCGGAACGTCGGCGGGATCCCGACCCGCGGGAAGGCGCGGAAGATCGGGGTGCGCGTCGACTGCATCCCGGTCGAGTCGCCGCGCCAGAACGGCGAGTTCGCGCTGAGCGCGAGCAGGACCGGCACGTGGACGCGCATCCCGTTGGCGACGTGGATCGCCTTGTCGGGGTCGTCGAGCCCGACGTGGACGTGCATGCCGAAGATGAGCTCCTGGCGGGCGACGAAGCGCAGCGCCTGGATGAGCTCGCGGTAGCGGTGGCGCGCCACGATCCGCTGGTCCTCCCAGAGCGCGAACGGGTGCGTGCCCGCCGAGGCGATCGCCAGCCCCTTGCCCGCGGCGGTCTCGCGGACCCGCCCGCGCAGCGCGCGCAGCTGGTCGGCGACCTCGCCGGCGGTCCGGCACGGGTCGGTCGAGACCTCGAGCACCGACTCCATGAGCTCGGGCTTGATCGCGCCGACCGGAGCGTCCTCGAGGAGCGCCTCGACGGCGTTCACGAGGTCCATCGTCTCGCCGTCGACGATCATGAGCTCCTCCTCCACACCGATCGTGAAGTTGGGCCCGGAGAAGGAATGGTCCATGGCTTGGCGCGGAGGCTACCCGGAAGGCGGGGGACCCGGGGTAGTCTGCGATCAACGCCAGGAATCGTTCAGAGGAGATCGTTGTGGCCGCAACTGAGATGACCACCTCCCGACTCGAGGAGCTGCTCGGCGACGAGGCCTCCACCCTGCTCGAGCACGAGTGCAAGACGGTCGACAAGGCCAACCTGCACCTGCCGGGCCCGGACTTCGTCGACCGCGTCCTCGTGCAGACCGACCGGTCGCCGAACGTGCTGCGCAACTTCGAGTGGATGCTCAACACCGGCCGCCTGGCCGGCACCGGCTACTTCTCGATCCTCCCGGTCGACCAGGGCATCGAGCACTCGGGCGCCGCGTCGTTCGCGCCGAACCCGATCTACTTCGACCCCGAGAACCTGGTCAAGCTCGCCGTCGAGGGCGGCTGCAACGCGTTCGCCTCGACCGTCGGCGTCCTCGGCGCGGTCAGCCGCAGGTGGGCGCACAAGTTCCCGTTCATCGTCAAGCTGAACCACAACCAGCTGCTGACGTACCCGAACGAGTACGACCAGACGATGTTCGCGACCGTCCAGCGCGCCCACGAGCTGGGCGCGGCCGGCGTCGGCGCGACGATCTACTACGGGTCCGAGCAGAGCAACCGCCAGATCGTCGAGGTCTCGCGCGCCTTCGAGGAGGCGCATCGCCTCGGGATGTTCACCGTCCTGTGGTGCTACCTGCGCAACCCGGCCTTCAAGAAGGACGGCGTCGACTACCACGTCTCGGCCGACCTCACCGGCCAGGCCAACCACCTGGGCGTGACGATCGAGGCCGACATCATCAAGCAGAAGCTGCCGGAGAACAACGGCGGCTACCCGGCCATGGGCAGCGGCTACGGCAAGACGAGCAAGCTCGTCTACGAGGAGCTGACGACCGACAACCCGATCGACCTCACCCGCTGGCAGGTCGTCAACTGCTACATGGGCCGCGCCCCGCTCATCAACTCGGGCGGCGCCTCGTCGGGCGCGACCGACCTCGCCGAGGCCGTGCGCACCGCGGTCATCAACAAGCGGGCGGGCGGCGCCGGCCTGATCTCGGGCCGCAAGGCGTTCCAGCGCCCGATGGACGAGGGCATCGCCCTCCTGCACGCGATCCAGGACGTCTACCTCTCCGACGAGGTCACGATCGCCTGACGCGGCTGCAACGCGCGCTGCATCCCGGCCGCCCCGTCTGGCACGGTGGCCGGGATGCTTCCGCGCCGCGTCGTCCTCATCCTCGTCGTGCTGGTGGCCGCCGTCCTCGGCGGCCGGCTCGCGCTCCAGCGCGACGACGCCTCGCCCGCCGGCGTGCGGGCCGAGGTCACCCGGGTCGTCGACGGGGACACGATCCACGTCGACCTCGACGGCACCGACGAGACCGTCCGCTACATCGGCGTCGACACGCCCGAGTCGGTCAAGCCGGGCACGCCGGTCCAGTGCTTCGCCAAGAAGGCGTCGGCGTTCAACGCCCGCCTCGTCGAGGGCGAGGACGTGAAGCTGCGCTTCGACGTCGAGCGCCGCGACCGCTACGGGCGCCTGCTCGCCTACGTCTACCGCGCCGGCGACGGCCTGTTCGTCAACGCGGAGCTCATCCGCCGCGGCTACGCGCGGACGCTGACGGTCCCGCCGAACGTCCGCTTCGCCGAGCGCTTCGCGCGCCTGCAGCGCGAGGCGCACGAAGCCCGGCGCGGCCTGTGGCGGGCCTGCTGAGCGGCCCGGTCAGCGCCCGGTCAGTACCACTTGCCCTTCGCGAAGCCGCCGAAGGCGACGAGCCCGACGAGGGCGATGATGAGCCCGATCCAGAAGCTCCAGACGATCATCAGCACGATGCCGACGATCACCAGGATCCCGCCCAGGCTGATGCCGCCGATGCTGCCTCCGCGTCCCTCTGCCGCCATGCGATGCGCCTCCTGTGGTCGTGGTCACCGACGGGCATACCCGCCCGGGCGCGAAACCAGGCGTCACGGCCGCGACGGACGCCCGGACGCGAGCGCGGCGGCGACCCGCCGGCGGGCGCGCCGGCGCTGCGCGAGCCGGGCGAGCACGCCGTGGCGGGGCGCGAGCAGGAGCGCGGCGGCGAAGGCGCCGGCGGCGATCATGCCCATCGCCCCGGCGATCGAGGCGTCGAGCTCGACCGCGGTCGCGTAGCCGCCGGCGGCCGACGCCCAGCCGATCGCGAGCGTGACCGCGACCATCGGCGCGAGCCGGTCGGTGAGCATCCGCGCCGCGGCGGCCGGGACGATGAGCATCGTCACGACGAGGATCGCCCCGACGGACTCGAACGAGACGACCGCGGTGACCGCGACCGCCAGCAGCAGCAGGCGCGAGACGAGCCGCGGCGCGAAGCCGGTCGTGCGCGCGAACTCGGGGTCGAACGTCGTGACCTTCAGCTCCTTCCAGAGCGCGGCGACGAGGACGAGGTTGACGAGCGCGACCGCCCCGAGGATCGGGATCGAGCGGGCGACCTCGACGCCGAGGACCTCGGTCGTGCGGAACGGCGAGAACGCGATCTCGCCGTAGATCGTCGCGTCGAGGTCGATGTGGGCGCCGCTGGCGAACGTGTTGATGCCGATGACGCCGAGCGCGAACAGCGTCGGGAAGACGAGCCCGATCGCCGCGTCGGAGCGCACGAGGCCAGAGGCCCGGAACGCGTCGATCGCCAGGACGCACAGGACCGCGAAGACGCCGGCGCCGAGGATGACCGGCAGCGGCGCGCGGGTGCCGAACAGGACGAAGACGAGGACGATGCCGGGCAGCACCGCGTGCGACACGGCGTCGGACATGAGGGCCTGGCGGCGCAGGACGAGGAACGGGCCGAGCAGGCCGGTCGCGGTCGCGACGAGCAGCGCGGTGACGACGATCGCCAGGCCGTCGCTCACCGGCCCGCCTCCGGTCCGCCGGCGACGGCGAGCGCGCGGAGCCGCTCGACGACGTCGTCCCCGAGGCTGGCGCGCACGTCGGTGGGGTCGGGCTCGCGGGCGTCCGGGAGCGCCAGGCGCCAGCCGTGCTCGAGCCACAGGCTCCACAGCTCGCGCCGCTCGAGGAGCGCGTGCGCGGCTGCGGCGCCGGTCTCCGACAGCAGGACGCGGTCGCCGTCGCGGGTGAGCATCCCGGCGCGGTCGAGGTGGCGCAGCGCGCGCGCCACCGCCCGCGGCGGGCGGCCGCCGGCGAGCGCGAGCTCCCGGGCGGTCGGCGGCGGCCCGGCGTGCAGGGCGGTCTCGAGGTCGACGAGGACGCCCTCGACGAGCCGGCGGCGGCGGTCGGCCAGGCGCCGGCGCGCGAGCCACAGGACGCCGCGCCGCGGGGCGAGCAGCACCGCCGCGGTCGCCACGCCGAACCCGCACAGCACGATGACCGGGCCGGTCGGCAGCTCGGCCGACTGGGAGACGAGCGCCCCGGCGCCGCCGACGGCGGCCCCGACGACGCCGGCGAGGACGAGGACGACGCCGAGGCGGTCGGCGAGCTGGCGGGCGGTCACCGTCGGGACGACGAGCAGGGCGACCATGAGGATCGCCCCGACGGTGCGGATCCCGACGACGACGGCGACGACGAGCATCGCGGTCATCGCCAGCTCGATCGTGCGGACGGGCAGGCCGGCCGACGCGGCGAACTGCGGGTCGAAGAGCGTGGTCTTCAGCGGCCGGAACGCGACCGCGACGGCCAGCAGCGACGCCGCGCACAGCGCGGCCATGACGTTGACGTCGCGCTCGAGCAGCCCGGCGGCCTGTCCGAACAGGTACTGGTCGAGGCCGGCCTGGTTGGCGTTGTTGAAGTTCGCCAGGTACGTGAGCAGGACGATGCCCAGCGAGAAGAAGCCGGCGAGCACGGCGCCGATCGCCGCGTCGGGCCGCAGGCGGCCGGTGCGCTCGATGAGGACGATGAGGACGGCGGCGGCGACGCAGGCGATCGCGGCGCCGGCCCCGAGCGAGGTCGCGTCCTTGGCGCCGGTGAACAGGAACGCGATGGCGACGCCGGGCAGCGCGGCGTGCGAGAGCGCGTCGCCGATGAGGCTGCGCTCGCGCAGGACGGCGAACGCGCCGAGCACGCCGGCGGTGACGCCGAGCACGACCGCGCCGACGAGGACGACGGCGTTCGTGTAGCTGAGCGGCAGGAGGTCGATCAGCCGGCCCACAGCGACTCCTCGAGCGGGGCGTCCGACGCGCCGACGACGCCGCCGTAGGCGCGCCGCAGCGTGTCGGTCGTGAGCGCCTCGGCGACCGGGCCGCAGGCGATCGCCCGCACGTTGAGCAGCAGCGCCCAGTCGAACGCGGCCCGCACCGTGGCGAGGTCGTGGTGGACGACGACGATCGAGTGGCCCTCGCCGCAGAGCGCGCGCAGGAGCTCGAGGAGGTTCGCCTCGGTGCGGGCGTCGACGCCGGCGAACGGCTCGTCGAGCAGCATCACCGGGGCCTGCTGGGCGAGCGCGCGGGCGATGAAGACGCGCTGGCGCTGGCCGCCCGACAGCGCGCCGATCTGGCGGCGGGCGAACGGCGCCATCCCGACCCGCTCCAGGCTCGCGTCGACGATCTCGCGGTCGGCGCGGGGCACGCGGCGCAGCCAGCCGGCGGCGCGGTAGCGGCCCATCTCGACGACCTCGCGCACGGAGATCGGGAAGTCCCAGTCGACGGCGTCGCGCTGGGGGACGTAGGCGACGCGGTCGAGGGCGGCGCGGGCGGGGCGCCCCTCGATGAGCGACTGGCCGGCGTCGGCGGCGACGAGGCCGAGCGCGGCGCGCAGGAGCGTCGACTTGCCGGCGCCGTTGGGCCCGACGACGGCCGACAGCGCGCCGACGGGGAAGCGGGCGTCGACGTCCCACAGGACCGGCCGCGCGCCGTAGGAGACGGTGAGGCGCCGCACCTCCAGGGCGGGGGCACGGCCCGCGCCGGCCGGCGTCCGGCCGCCCCCGTCGCTCACCGCAGCCCCTCGGCGATCGTGTCGATGTTCGCCTGCACCATCCCGACGTACGTGCCCTCGGGCGTGCCGGCGTCGCCGGCGGCGTCGGAGTACAGCTCGCCGCCGATGCGGACCTCGTGGCCGCGGTCGCGGGCGGCGGCGATGACGGCCTCGATCGTCTGGCGCGGGACGCTGGACTCGACGAACACGGCCGGCACCCCGCGCTCGGCGATGAGCTCGGCGATCCGCTCGACGTCGGCGGTCGTCGCCTCGTCGGCGGTCGAGATGCCCTGGATGGCGTGGACGTCGAGGCCGAACGCCCGCCCGAAGTAGGCGAACGCGTCGTGGGAGGTGACGAGGACGCGCCGGCGCTCGGGGATCTCGGCGATCGTCGCGCGGCCGCGCTCCTCGAGCTCGCGCATCTCGGCCAGGAGGCGGTCGGCGTTGCGGCGGTAGGCGGCGCCGCCCTCGGGGTCGAGCTCGGTGAGCTGGTCGCGGATCGCCTCGACCGCGTAGGCCCACAGCGACGGGTCGAACCAGACGTGCGGGTCGTGCTCCTCCTCGGGCGCGGCGCCGGCGGGCGGGTCGAGGAGCCGGTCCTCGGGGATCGCCTCCGAGACGGCGACGGTCGGCACGCGCTCGGACAGCTCCTCGAGCACCTCGGCCATCTTGCCCTCGAGGAAGAGGCCGCCGTAGAAGATCGCGTCGGCCTCGCGCAGGGTCCGCACGTCGCCCGCGCTGGCCTTGTAGAGGTGCGGGTCCACGCCCGGCCCCATGAGCCCGGTCACGGCCACCCGGTCGCCCCCGATCCGCTGGACGGTGTCGGTGATGAAGTTCGTCGTCGTGGCGACGGTCAGGACCGCGTCCTCGCCGCCGCCGCGGCCGCCGTCGATGCGCTGGTCGTCGGTGGCGACGCCGCAGCCCGCGAGCACGAGCGCCGCGGCGGTCGCGGCGAGCGCGGGCGCCCGCAGCCGGCGGCGCCCGCGGCGAAGGTTCGTGAACCGCATGTGCTCTCGTTATAGCAGGTCACGACTGAACTTCAGTCATGCCTAAATCCATCCCGGGCGGTCCTCGGCGGCGGGTTGCGGGTACGCTTCCGGGCGATGGCCCTGCGCATGCGCCAGAGCCTCGCGGAGCTCGAGCGAGCGTTCGTCGAGGAGTCCGAGGAGGACCGGCAGCGCCGCGACGCCCTGCGTCAGGCGGCGATCGCGCGCTCGCGCCAGCGCCAGCTGCAGCGCCGGCGCCGGCACGGCTCGATGCGCTTCGTCGTGCTCGTGCTCGTCCTCGTCGCGACCGCCGTGGCCGTGACGATCGCGATGTTCCGCATCCTCTACCTCGTGATGGGCTGAGGCCCGCGCGCCCCTCCCGCAAGGCGACGCGCGGGATCCCGGCGCGTCAGCGCTCGCCCAGCCGCCGCAGCTCGGAGTCGACCTCGTCGCGGAGGCTGCGACCCGACGGCTCCGCCGCCGGGTCGGCGCCGTTGACCCGCGACTGGACGGCGGCGCCCACGCCGCCCCGCTCCTCCTGGATCTCGAGGTAGACCTCCCGCCGGAACACGGGGATGTCCCGGGGGGCCTGGATGCCGATTCGCACCTTCTCCCCCATGATCGACAGCACGGACACCTCGATGTCGTCGCCGATCATGATGCTCTGGTTGGACTTGCGTGTCAGGACCAGCATGGTGTGGCACCTCCCTGCCTAGGGCGCACGGTTGGTCTGGCGTTCCCGCCTTCCGGGGGGACGAAACATGCGGCCCGCCCGGCGCTTTCGCTAGGGTCCCCGCCACTCATGGCACGCCGCTCATTGCGTCCCCATCTCAACCAGATTCGCACATGGGTGCGACAGGGCCGCACGGACGCCTGGATCGCGCATCAGCTCGAGGTGACCGTGCAGCAGATCGAATCCTTCAAGCGGGAGAACGAGCTCGCACCCGACGCCGCCGACGCCGGCGACGCCGCCCCGGGCACGGACTTCGACGACGAGATCGATCTGCGCGCCGAAGACGACGCGCTCATCGCCGCGGAGCTCGAGGCCGAGCAGGCCCGGGCCGCCGAGGAGGCCGCCAGGAAGGCCGCCGAGGAGGCGGCCGCGAAGGAGGCCGGCGAGGAGTCGTCCGAGGACGAGAAGCCCACCCGGCGCCGCGGGCGCCGCGGGCGCGGCCGCAAGGCCAAGGCCGTCCTCGAGGGCACGTTCGACCACGGCGAGGAGGGCTACGGCCTGTGGCTCGACGCCGCCGTCGCCGACGAGCCCGTCTACGCCGAGCACTGGGCCGGGCACCGCCCGGTCGAGGTGACGGTCGAGCCCGATCGCATCGTGATCCGTCGCGTCGAGGTCGACGACGACGGCGACGACGACTGACCAGCGGCCGTCTGCGGACGGCCGCGCTCAGTCGGCCAGGCGCCGGCCGCCGGCGTAGTCGGTGGCCGTGCGCACGTACCGGTTGAACGCCGCGTCGGCGACGACCGACGCCTCCCACGCGTACGGCGCCTCGGGCGCGACGCGCTGCGCGACCTCCAGGCACCAGTCGGTGCCGCGGTCGTAGAGCCCGGCGAGCTCGTCGACGGTGAACGTGATGCCGATCCGGCGGCGCAGCTCGGCGACGATCGCCTCGACGACGCGCTCCAGCTCGGCGCGCTCGGCCGGCGGCGCCGCCTCCACGCGCCGCTCCCCGGCGCGCCAGTCGAACACGGCGGTCTCGTAGGGCACGTCCGTGACGATAGCCAGCCGCCCCCGCCGGACCGCGAGCGGCGGATCAGCCCGCTCAGCGGGGCCGGATCGCCGACCGACCGCCGGCCCGCGCGTCTCGCCCCCTGAGCCCGGCCATGCGGCGTCTCACCCCTCGGGGAGATCCTCGATGACGTACGCCTTCTCGCCGGGCAGGACGTAGCCGAGCTTGCGCGCCTCGGTCTCGAGGGTCTGCGGCGTCTTCAGGGCCTGCTTGCGCGCCTTCAGGCGCGCGTGCTCGCGCTCCAGGCGCTCGACCTCGGCCTGGCGCCGCTCGGCCTCCCCGCGCGCGGTCCAGTACGAGCGCGCGGGCCCGATGTACAGCCCCACGATCGCGACGAGGACGCACAGCAGCGCGACCCGCCCGACGCGGTCCCAGCGAATCCGATGCATCGCGGGACGGCTTCGCGGGCGGGTCGCGGAGTCCTGCCTAGGCGCGGAAGACGCTGCGCCCCGGGAACGTCGCGTCGGCGCCGAGCTGCTCCTCGATGCGCAGCAGCTGGTTGTACTTCGCGACGCGGTCGCTGCGCGACGGGGCGCCGGTCTTGATCTGCCCGCAGCCGGTGGCGACGGCGAGATCGGCGATCGTCACGTCCTCGGTCTCGCCGGAGCGGTGCGACATGACCGCCGTGTAGCCGGCCTTGCGGGCCATGTCGATCGCCTCGAGCGTCTCGGTCAGCGTCCCGATCTGGTTGACCTTGATGAGGATCGAGTTCGCGACGCCGGCGTCGATGCCCCGCTTCAGGCGCTGGGTGTTCGTCACGAACAGGTCGTCGCCGACGAGCTGGACGCGGTCGCCGACGCGGTCGGTGAGGACCTTCCAGCCGTCCCAGTCCTCCTCGTCCATGCCGTCCTCGATCGACAGGATCGGGTAGCGCGAGCACATCTCGGCCCAGTAGCCGGCCAGCTCCTCGCTCGTGAGCCTGCGGCCCTCGTGCTCGAGGTCGTAGACGCCGTCGCGGCGGATCTCCGACGTCGCCGGGTCGAGCGCGATCGCGACGTCCTCGCCGGGCGTGTAGCCGGCCGCCTCGATGCCGGCGACGAGCGCCTGCAGGGCCGCCTCGTTGGACTCGAGGTTCGGCGCGAAGCCGCCCTCGTCGCCGACGGCGGTGCTGAGCCCGCGGTCGTGGATCGTCTTCTTCAGCGCGTGGAACACCTCGGCGCCCATGCGCAGGCACTCGCTGAAGCTCGACGCCCCGCACGGGACGATCATGAACTCCTGGAAGTCGACGGAGTTGTCGGCGTGCGCGCCGCCGTTGAGGACGTTCATCATCGGCACCGGCAGGACGCGGGCGGCGTCCCCGCCGAGGTAGCGCCACAGCGGCAGCCCCTCCTCGGCGGCGGCGGCGTGCGCGGCGGCCAGCGACACGCCGAGGACGGCGTTGGCGCCCAGGCGCGACTTGTTCGGGGTGCCGTCGAGCTCGATCATCGCCCGGTCCAGGCCGGCCTGGTCGGTCGCGTCGCGGCCGCGGATCGCCTCGGCGATCTCGCCGTTGACGTTGGCGACCGCCTTCGTGACGCCCTTCCCCATCCACGCCGAGCCGCCGTCGCGCAGCTCGGTGGCCTCGAACTCGCCGGTCGACGCCCCGGACGGGACGGCGGCGCGACCGCGGGCGCCGGAGCGCAGCGACACCTCGACCTCGACGGTCGGGTTGCCGCGCGAGTCGAGGATCTGGCGGGCGTGGACGGACTCGATCTGGCTCATGCCGTGCTAGGTCTCCTGGTCTTCGTTCAGTCGCGCCCGGGCGTAGAGCTCCAGGCGCCGCTCCTCGGGGATCTCGCTCCACTCCTCCCCCGCCGCCTCGGCGAGCGCGACGGCGGCCTCGACGCGGGCGCGGAACCGCTCGGCGGCGGCGCGCAGGGCGAGCTCCGGGTCGACGCGCGCGCCGCGCGCGACGTTGACGAGCGCGAACAGCGCGTCGCCGATCGTCTCGTGCGTCGCCTCCCGGGCGACCGCCTCCAGCGTCGCGCGGGCGGCGTCGAGCCGCGCCTGCGCGTCGAGCGGGTCGAACCCGCTGGAGGCGGCCCGGCGCTGGACCTTGCGGGCCAGCAGCGGGCCGGGCAGGTTCTCGGGGACCTCGGCGAAGACGCCGCGCTCGCGGCCCTCCTCGCCCTGCTTGATGCGGTCCCAGTTCGCCAGCACCTCGCCGGCGTGCGCCACCTCGACGTCGCCGAAGACGTGCGGGTGGCGGCGGATCAGCTTCTGGCGGCAGTGCTCGGCGACCGCGGCGAGGTCCCCGGCGCCGCGCTCCTCGAGCAGGAGCGCGAGGAAGTGGACCTGGAAGAGGACGTCGCCGAGCTCGTCGAGGAGCTTGCCGTCGTCGCCGCGCAGCGCGGCGTCGGCGAGCTCGTAGGCCTCCTCGACCGTGTGCGGGACGATCGACCGCTCGTCCTGCTCGCGGTCCCAGGGGCACTCGGCGCGCAGGCGCCGGGTGAGGTCGTCGAGCGCGCCGAGCGCCTGCGTGATGTCGTCGCGGGCCACGACCCGGCAGGATATGGCGGGGGGGGGGGGGGCCCCCCCCCCCCCCCCCCCCCCGGCGGCAGAAAAAAAAAAAA
>JADGIB010000424.1 GCA_019683665.1 Solirubrobacteraceae bacterium | reverse complement strand
GCCGTCGGCGGGGTCGATCGCGAGCACCGCGACGTGCCCGCCGACGACCGCGGCCAGCCGCGCGCGGGCGCGGGAGACGAAGCGGTCGGCCAGCGCGACCTGGATCGGGGCGACCGCCTCGCCGCGGGCCGCCTCGTCGGCGCCGACCGGCGCGAGCACGAGCACCCGCAGCGGGGCCCGGGCCGGCAGCCCGTGCTCGTCGACGAGCCGCCGCAGCGCGCGGGCGCCGCCGCGGCGGTCCCCGGTCAGCGCGCGGGCCAGCAGCGCCGCCTGCTCGCTGCGGGCGGCCAGCGCCGGCGAGCGGTCGCGGTAGACGAGCGCGGCGATGCTGCGGGCGCAGCGCTCGGCGGCGGCGACCTCCTCGGCGGTGAACGGCCGATCGCTCTCGATGATCCACAGGTGCCCGAGCCGCACCCCGCGGTGGCGCAGCGGCACGCACAGCCGCGGGCGCATCCCCAGCTGCGGGTTGGCCGGGATGTGGACCGGGCCGGTCGCCGTCGCGATCCCGTGCGACTGCTGCCACGCGTACACGTCCGGCGGGGTCTCGCGGGTGAGGATCGCCCGGATGCGCGCCTCGTCGACCGGGGTCGGCTGCGCGCTGTAGGCGATCGCGCGCCCCTCGAGGTCCTCCACGGTGGCCCCGGTGCCGATCTCGTCGACGAGCGCGTCCAGGAGCGTCTGCAGACGGTCGGACGCCATCCCTCGAGGCTAGCCGGTCGTCCTACAGATGTCGGACGGAGCGCGGCGCAAGATCCGATAAGCGTCGGCCGGTCCCCCGCCGGCCCGGGGCTACGGTCGATCCATGCGAGTCATCGTCGTCGGTGCCGGCATGGTCGGCCTCTCGAGCGCCTGGTTCCTGCAGGAGGAGGGCGTGGACGTCACGGTCGTCGACCGGGCCGGGGTCGCCGCCGGCGCCTCCTGGGGCAACGCCGGCTGGCTGTCGCCGTCGCTGACGGTGCCGCTCCCCGAGCCGTCGGTGCTGCGCTACGGCCTGAAGTCGCTGGCCGACCACCGCTCCCCGCTCTACGTGCCGTTCCGGGTGAACACCCGCCTGTGGCGCTTCCTGCTCGGCTTCGCCACGTACTGCACCGCCCGCCGCTGGCACCGCGGCATGACCGCCTACCGGCCGCTCAACGAGCAGGCGCTCGCCGCCTTCGACGCGCTCGAGGCCGGCGGCGTCGACGCCCGCTCGACGACCGCCTCGATCTTCGCCTCGTTCGCGAGCGAGCGCGACGCCGAGGGCATCCTCGACGAGCTGCGCCTCGTCGCCTCCACCGGCCAGGAGGTCGAGATGGAGCTGCTCACCGGCGACCAGGCCCGCGCCCGCCAGCCGCTGCTGTCGGAGAAGATCGTCGTCGCCGTCGACGTCCGCTCCCAGCGCTTCATCAACCCGGGCGCCTACGTGAACGCCCTGGCCGACGCGGTCCGCGCCCGCGGCGGCGAGATCCGCGACGGCGTGACGGTCACCGGCGTGCGCCGCGACGGCGCCGGCGTCCTCGTCGAGACCGAGGCCGACGCCGGCGGGCCGCTGCGGGCCGACGCGGTGATCCTCGCGACCGGCGCGTGGCTGCCGAAGCTCGCCGCCCCGCACGGCGTGCGGATGCTCGTCCAGGCCGGCCGCGGCTACAGCTTCAGCGTCGAGACCGAGGTCCCGCCGCAGACCCCGCTCTACTTCCCCGGCGCGCGGGTCGCGTGCACGCCGCTCGACGGCCGCCTGCGCGTGGCCGGGATGATGGAGTTCCGCGGCCCCGACGACCCGCTCGACCGCCGCCGCCTCGAGGTCATCGAGGCCGCCACCCGCCCGCTCCTGCGCGGCGTCGACTGGTCGACGCGCCGCGACGAGTGGGTGGGCCCGCGCCCGGTCACGCCGGACGGCCTGCCGCTCATCGGCGCGACCGCGACCCAGGGCGTCTACGTCGCCGGCGGCCACGGCATGTGGGGCATCACGCTCGGGCCGCTCACCGGCCGCCTACTCGCCCAGCAGGTCGCCGCCGGGCGCATCGCGCGCGAGCTCGCCCCGTTCGACCCGCTGCGCTGACCGCGGAGGGGCGCCCGGACCGGGCGCCCCGCCGCCCCCTCGCCGCCTTCCCACGGCGGCCCCGGTGCGCGACGATCCGGGCAGTCCC
>JADGIB010000061.1 GCA_019683665.1 Solirubrobacteraceae bacterium | reverse complement strand
CACCCCAGCCTTGTAGGCCACCCCCAACAGCGCGACCCGCGACCCACGCACCGCCTTGGCCTGATCATTCAACGCACGCTCGATCCGCGCCACGCAGTGATACGGCATCTGCTGATTGATCCGCCCAGCCAACTCGACGAACTCCGTCGTCATGTCGAACTCCCGCGCCCGCCACGACAGATAGAACGGATCGACCGGCAGGCAATGACCACCCATCCCCGGCCCCGGCTCAAACCGCATGAACCCATACGGCTTGGTCGCCGCCGCGTCGATCACCTCCCAGATGTCGATCCCCATCCGATCCGTCAACATCGCCAACTCGTTCACCAACGCGATGTTCACCGACCGGAAGATGTTCTCCAACAACTTCGTCAGCTCCGCCGCCTCCGGCGTGCTCACGGGCACCAACCGGTCACACACCCGCCCATACAACTCCATCGCCCGCGCCCGACACGCATCCGTCAACCCGCCGACCACCTTCGGCGTATTGCGCAACGTGAAATCCGTCCGACCCGGATCCACCCGCTCCGGACTGAACGCCACATGGAAATCCCGCCCCGCCCCCAGACCGGACTCCTCCAACAACGGCACCAACTGCTCCCGCGTCGTCCCCGGATACGTCGTCGACTCCAACACCACCAGCTGACCCGCCTGCAACACCCCCGCCACCGCACGCGCCGAATCCAGCAACGGCCCCAGATCCGGCTCACGATTCTCCGTCAACGGCGTCGGCACCGCGATCACGATCGCCTCCACCCCCGCCAACTCCGCATACCGCGTCGTCGCACGAACCCGACCATCCAACGCCCGCAACCGATCCGACCCGACGTCCTCCACATACGAGACGCCATCCCGCAACAACCCCACCTTGCGCGCATCGACGTCCACCCCAACCACGTCAAAGCCCGCCTCACCAAACGCCACCGCCAACGGCAGACCCACGTAGCCCAGGCCCACGATCCCGACCGTCACGCCGCCTCCCCGGGCCGCGGGTCGGTCAGGACCATCCCGACCATCCAGGCGTGTCGGCGCGTCGGCGGCAGCAGCCGGAACAGGCCGGCGTCGACGCGGTCGAGCGCGCGCACGACCGCCGGGAAGGCCGGGCGGTCGCGCAGCGGCACCGCCGCCAGCGACGTCAGCGTGAAGAACCGGGTCTCGACGCCGCCGAACCAGCGCCGCGCCATCCGCAGGTCGGACATGAGCAGCGGGTGCTCGTCGACCGTCCGCAGGTGGGGCGTGCGGCGGCGGTAGGCGTTGATGAGCGGGTTGTGCCCCATCGGCTCGATGAACACCGCCGCCCCGCGCGGGTGCAGCACGCGGGCGATCTCGCCGTAGGCCTTCTCGAGGTCGAGGTGGTGGAGGATCCCGCTGCCGCAGACGAGATCGAAGGCGTCGTCGTCGAGCTCGAGCCGCTCGGCGTCCATGACGCGGAAGTCGAGCCGCGTCTCCAGCCAGCGCCGCTCCCCCTCGCGGCGGGCGAGGTCGATCGCCACCGGCGACAGGTCGATGCCGGTCACGACCGCCCCGTGCTCGGCCAGCAGGTAGGCGGCGCTGCCGGGCCCGCACCCGTACTCGAGCGCCTGGGCGCCCGGTGCGCGCTCGACGAGCGCGTTCTCGTACCAGGCGCGCAGCGCCCCGGTGACCGAGTAGAAGCGCCCGACCTCGGCGCGAGTCTGCTCGCTGAAGGCCCGGTCGTGGAACTCGCGCTCGCGATCCAGGCGGTCGGCGGTCATGGGCATGGGCATGGGCATGGCGCCATGCTGCGCGGCCCGGGGACCGCCCGCCCTGGAGAAACCTCCGCCTCGACCCGGGACATTGCCCCCAGGCGCCGGCGGGCCGATCGCCGAGAGTGTCGACGTGCCCGCCATCAGCTCGCCGACCGTCACGGCCCCGAGCACGATCCGCCTGCACGTCATCCCGTCCTCGCGCCGGCGCGCCGCCGGCGCCGTGTGGCGCAGCCTGGAGGACGACCTCGGCACGACCGGCCTCACCTGCTCGTGGGCCTGGACGAGCACGTGGCTGGAGCACTACGGCGACGTCGTGGACCACCGCTTCGTCGTCGGCGAGCGCAACGGGCTCCCGCGCGCGATCGCCCTCGTCACCGCCGGCGCCGGGCGCCGGCTGCGGGCCCGCACCGTCCACGTCGGCACCGCCGGCGAGCCGCCCGGCAGCTCGGTCTTCGTCGAGCGCAACCGGCTGCTCGCCGCGCCCGACGACCGCCCCGCGTTCGCGCAGGCGCTGGCCCGGATGCTCGCCCGCGAGCGCGGCTGGGACCGCCTCCACCTCGACGGGCTGCTCCCCGGCGACGCCGCCGACCTGCTCGCCGCGCTCCCCGCCGCCCAGGTCCACACCGAGGAGTGCCCGGTCACCGACCTGCGCGTCGGCGACGACGTCCTCGACGCGCTCGACGGCTCCCGGCGGCGGCGGGTGCAGCGGACGCTGCGCGCGTTCGGCCCGCTCGACGTCGAGTGGGCCGAGACCGGCGAGCAGGCCCGCGACGTCCTCGACGAGCTCATCGACCTGCACCAGCTCCACTGGCGCGAGCGCGGCGAGCCGGGCGCGTTCGCCAGCCGCCGCTTCACGGCCTTCCACCGCACGCTCGTCGCGCGGCTGCTGCCCCGCCGCCAGGTCGCGCTCGTGCGGGTCCGCCGCGGCGACGAGACCGTCGCCTGCCTGTACGGGCTCATCGAGGACGGGCGGCTGCTCTTCTACCAGGGCGGGCTGCGCCGCTACGAGGACAACAAGCTGCGCGCCGGCCACGCCGCGCACGTCCTCGCGATGCGCGCCTGCCGGGAGCGCGGCCTGACCCACTACGACTTCCTCGCCCCCGCCACCCGCTACAAGCGCGAGCTGGCGACCGGCAGCGAGCGGCTCGTGTGGGCGCGCCTGGAGCGCGGCACCTGGCGGATGCGGGCCGCCCGCGCCGCCCGCGCCGCCCGGGCCCTGCGGAGGCCGGCGTGATCGCGGGCAAGCGCGAGCACGCCGCCGCGCTGCTCGAGCGCCGCCCGCTGCGGCGCCTGCGCACGCTGCCCGCCTGGCGGGGCGTGCTCGTCCTCAACTACCACCGCGTCGGCGACCCGCACGGCAGCCCGTTCGACCACCGCCTGTGGAGCGCGAGCGCCGACGCGCTCGACGCGCACCTGCGCGTGCTCGCCCGCGAGGCCGACGTCATCGGGCCGCCCGACCTGCCCGACGCGCTCGCCGGCCGCGGCCGGCACGTGATGATCACCTTCGACGACGGCTACCGCGACAACCACGAGATCGCGCTGCCGCTGCTGCGCGCCCACGGGCTGCGCGCCACGTTCTTCCTGGCCACCGGGTTCCTCGACCGGCCGCGGGCGGCCTGGTGGGACGAGCTGGCCTGGATGGTCCGCCACGCCCGCCGGCCGCCGCGCGACGCGGAGGCGGCGATCGCCGCGCTCACCGCCCGCTACCGGACGCTGGGCCCGGCGCAGGCGGCGGCGTTCCTCAACGAGGTCGCCGAGCGGACCGGCGCCGGGCGCTGCCCGCCGGCCGCCGCCGCCGGCGAGTGGATGACGTGGGACATGGCCCGCGAGCTGCGCGACGCCGGGATGTGGATCGGCGGCCACACCGTCGACCACCCGATCCTGGCGACGCTGCCGCTCGAGGCGCAGGCGGCCGAGATCGACGGGTGCGCGGCCCGCCTGGAGGCCGAGCTCGGCGAGCCGATGCGCTGGTTCGCCTACCCCGTCGGGGACCGTGAGGCATTCACCCAGGCCACGGGGAGGCTTCTCACCGGTCGTGGGGTGGCCGCGGCCTTCAGCTTCTACGGCGGATACCAGCCCAGCGGCACCTGGGACCCGGCGGACGTGCCGCGCACGCACGTCGGGCCGCGATGCGACGAAAGGATGCTCCGCGCCATGCTCGCCCTGCCCCAGCTCTTCACGAGGCCGTCATGACCGACCACGCCCTTCCCCATCCCGCCCGGCGGGCGCTGACGTCCCTGTCCCGCAACGGCGTCCGCGGCACGCTCGAGCGCGTCCACCGCTACGCGGTCGCGCCCCTCGTGCGCCGCGTCTACGCGCGCGAGGAGCACATCTGGACCCAGATGGACTTCGACGACCCGGGGCCGATGCCCGACGGCTACGCGCTGCGCCGCGGCGGCGAGGACGACCTCGACGCGCTCGCCGCGATCGGCGGGATCGCCCCGGCGACCGGCCGCGCCTACCTCGCCGGCGGCGCGCGCCTGTACGTCGCCACCTGCGGAGACGAGCTCGCGTTCTCGACCTGGATCCACGTCGACCGCGTCCCGCTGGCCAGCGCGCCCGGCGGCTGGCTGGAGCTCCCGCCCGAGCTCGTCTCGTTCGAGGACTCGATCGCCGCGCCCGCCCACCGCGGCAGCGGGATCGCCCTCGCCGCGGTCCGCCACATCACCGCGATCGAGAAGGCGGCCGGGTTCGAGGCGCCGATCAGCCGCGTCGACGTCCGCAACGTGCGCGCGCGCCGCTGGGCGCAGAAGATGGGCGCCGCCGAGGTCGCGATGACGAGCGTGCGGCGGATCGGCCCGTTCCGGCGCGTCCGCGTCGAGCCGCTCCCGGGCGGCGAGCGCGTCGCGCAGCTGCTGGCCGCCCAGCTCGGAGGCCGGTGAGGCTCGGCGTCTACACCGACTACGCCTACCGCCGCGACGGCGACGGCGTCTACGCCGAGCGCGCGTTCGCGCTCTTCGTCAACGAGCTGGCGGCGCGCACCGGCGGCCTCACCGTCCTCGGGCGCGTCGACCCGCGGCCCGGGCGCGCCCGCTACCGCCTCGACGACGCGGTCCGGTTCGTCGAGCTGCCGTTCTACGAGGCGCTCACCGACCCGCGCCAGTCGGGCGGGCAGGCGGTCGCGTCGCTGCGCCGCTTCTGGCGCGCGCTCGACGACCTCGACGCCGTCTGGCTGCTGGGGCCGCACCCGCTCGCGCTCGGGTTCGCGCTCGCCGCCCGGCTGCGCGGCCGCCGCGTCGTCCTCGGCGTGCGCCAGTCGACGCGCGACTACCTGCGCAGCCGCCACCCGCGCCGGCGCTGGCTGTGGGCGGCCGGGGCCGTCCTCGAGGCGGCCTGGCGCGGTCTCGGCCGCGGGCTGTCGGTCGTCGTCGTCGGCCCCGACCTCGAGCGCCAGTACCGCCGGTCGCGGCGGCTGCTGGCGGTCGCGATCTCGCTCATCCGCGCCGAGGAGGTCGCGACCGGCGCGCCCCGCCCGCCGGCGCTGCGGGTCGGCAGCGCCCGCGTCGGGCTGCCCGACGAGCCGGAGGTCCGCATCCTCAGCGTCGGGCGGCTGGAGACCGAGAAGAACCCGCTGCTGCTGGCCGACGTCCTCGCCCGGCTCGTCGCCGAGGGCCGCCGCGTGCGGCTCGTCGTCTGCGGCGAGGGGCCGCTGCGCGAGCCGCTGGAGCGTCGCCTGGCCAAGCTCGGCGTGGCCGACCGCGCCCAGCTGCTCGGCTACGTGCCGTTCGACGGCGGCCTGCGCGAGCAGTACCGCGACAGCGACGTCCTCCTCCACGTGTCGTGGACCGAGGGGCTGCCGCAGGTCCTGTTCGAGGCGTTCGCCGCCGGCCTGCCGGTCGTCGCCACCGACGTCGGCGGCATCCGCGCCGCGGCCGGCGAGGCGGTCGAGCTGATCCCGCCCGGCGACGCCGAGGCGGCGGCCGCCGCGATCGGCCGCGTCCTCGACGACGACGCGCGCCGCCTCCGGATGGTCGAGACGGGCCTCGCGCTCGCGCGCGAGCACACGATCGAGGCGGAGACGGGCCGCGTCGCGGCCTTCATCGGGGCGGCATGAGCGTCGTCGCGCTCTGCTACCACGGCGTCAGCCCGACGTGGCGCTCGCCGATGGCGGTCACCCCGCGGCAGCTGGAGGCCCAGGTGACCCACTTCCTGCGCCGCGGCCACCGGCCCGCGACCGTCGCCGAGGCGGTGAGCGCCCCGCCCGGCCGGCGGCTGCTCGTCGTCACGTTCGACGACGCGCTCGCCTCCGTGCACCGCCTCGCGCTCCCGGTCCTCGAGCGCCTCGGCGTCGTCGCGACCGTCTACGCGCCGACCGCCTACGTCTTCTCCGGCGAGCGGATGCACTGGCCGGAGGTGCGCCACCACCTGCTCGGCCCCGACGCGGCCGAGCTGGACCCGATGACGCCGGCGCAGCTCGTCGACGTCGCCGCCCGCGGCTGGGAGGTCGGCGCGCACACGTGCACGCACCCGTGGCTGCCGGAGCTCGACGACGACGAGCTGCGCACCGAGCTCGTCGAGTCGCGCGTCGCGCTCGAGCGGCTGCTCGACCGGCCGTGCGCGTCGATCGCCTACCCGTTCGGCGCCCACGACGACCGCGTCGTGCGCGCGGCCGAGGCGGCCGGGTACGCGACCGGGGTGACGCTGCCGGGCGGCGCGCCGCGCTGGCCGGCGGCGCCGGTCGGCCGACGGCGGCTGACGCTGCCGCGGATCGGCGTCTACCGCGCCGACGGCCCGCTGCGCTACCGGCTCAAGGTCGGGGCCGCCGGCCGCGTCGTCCGCCGCCCGAAGGCCATCTCGCGCAGGCGCCCGACGGCGTCGCCGGCGAACGTCCACACGCCGAGGGCGTAGCCGGCCGCGCCGGCCACGCCGCCGGCGAGCAGCAGCGCCGTCGGCTCGGTCACGACCCGGGCGACGAACGCGATCGCGACCGCCATCGTCGTCGCGGCCGCGGCCGGGCCGGCGAGCGTCCCGAGGATCCGCCCGGGCGTCAGCTCGAGGATGCGGGCGCTCACGAGCAGGCCCGCGGCCGCGAACAGCCCCTGCAGGCCGGCCATGACGATCGCGACCGCGACGATCCCCAGGTGGGTGAGGAACGTGAGCGCGAGCGCGAGGACGGCGACGTACGGGACGGTGAACGCGATGAGGATCCAGGGCCGGCCGGTGACCTTGTAGACGGTGCCGGCCGGGACGTTCAGCGTCACGACGACCGCGTAGGCGGCGAGCACCTGCATGACCGGGATCGCCGCCTCCCAGCGCTCGCCGAAGAGGACGAGGACGACCGGCCGCGCGAGGAGGACGAGCCCGACGGCGACCGGCAGGACGAGCAGCGCCGTGTAGCGCAGCGAGACGAGGAACGCCTCCCGCAGGCGGTCGGGGTCGAGCAGCGCGTAGGCCGGGAAGAGGACGGTGCCGGCGACGACGGCAAGGTTGACGATGAGCAGCTCCGGTAGGCGGAAGCCGACCGAGTAGAGGCCGAGCGGGGCGACGCCGAGGATGCGGGCGATGAACAGGTAGTCGATCTCGTGCGCGAGCGCGTGCCCGATGTCGACGACGGTGAGCGTGCCGCCGAACGTCAGCAGCTCGCGCAGGTGCGCCCGCTGCAGCCGCAGCCGCGGGCGGAACGCGACCCGCGACCAGATCGTCGCCACGAGCGCGCTCGTCCCCAGCAGGTAGCCGAGGACGAGGCTCCAGGCCCCCAGCCCGGCGAGCGCGAGCGTGATCGAGGCGACGCCGCGCACGCTCGCGTCGGCCAGCTCGGCCAGCGTCCGCGAGCGGAAGTCGAGCGCCCGGCGGGCGAGCGCGTAGTGGGTGGCGCCGACCGACCGCAGCAGGAAGTTCAGGCCGAGGACGGCGAGGATCGCGGCGAGGGCGGGGGCGTCGAAGAACGCGGCCGCCAGCGGCGAGATCGCGATCGTCGCCGCGCTGAGGCCGGCGCCGATCGTCAGCGACCAGCCGAACGCGGTCTGGGCGCGCTCGGCGAGCTCGTCGTCGGGGGCGACGATGAGCGCCTGGCCGAGCCCGAGGTCCTTGACCGTGTCGAGGAAGACCATGAACGTCAGCGCGAGCGCGACGACGCCGAAGTCGGCCGGCGTCAGCAGCCGGGCGAGGACGACGGTGCTGACGAGGACGAGGGCGCGGCCGCCGACGTAGGAGCCGTACGCCCACGCGAGCGAGCGCAGCGTGCGGGCGGCGAGCCGGGGCGGGGCGCTCACGGCAGGACCGCGTCGTAGACGGCCCGGCAGCGGCGCGCCCAGCTCTCGGCGGTGAAGCGGGTCGCGAAGCGCTCGCGCGCCGCCGCCCCCATCCGCGCCCGCCGCTGCGGGTCGGCGAGGAGCGCGCCGAGCGCGGCCGCGACCGCGTCCGCCCGCGGGGGCGGGTCGACGAGCAGGCCGGTGACCCCGTCGTCGACGATCTCCGGGATCCCGCCGACGCGGGTGGCGACGACCGGCACCCCGACGGCGGCGGCCTCCAGCAGCGCGGTCGGGAACGCGTCCATCCGCGTCGGCAGCACGAGGACGTCGGCGGCGGCGATGAGCTCGAGCGCGTCGTCGCGGAAGCCGAGCGCCAGCGCGGCGTCGCCGAGCGGGGCGAGCGCGCGGGCGACCGCGTCGCGGTCGGGCCCGTCCCCGGCGACGAGCAGCCGCAGCCCGGGGAACCGCGCCCGCAGGCGGCCGACGGCCTCGGCGGCGACCTCGTGGCCCTTGCCGGCGCGCAGGACCGAGACGAGCACGACGAGCGGCGCGCCGGGCGCGACGCCGAGCGCGGCCCGGGTCTGCTCGCGGGTGGCGCGCAGCGGGCGGACGGCGATCCCGTTGTGGACGGTGACGACGTGCGACGGGTCGTCCCAGCCGCCGTCGAGGTAGGCCCGCCGGGCGGCGTCGGAGACCGCGATGACCCGGCGGCTGCGGCGGCGGGCGAGCGCCATCACCCGGTCGCGCGCCCGCCCCCGGGCGCCGTCGCCGCCCTCGCCGCCGACGAGGTGGATCGTCGAGACGACCGGCAGGCGCAGCGAGCGGGCCGCGAGCGTCCCGTGGACGTCGGCGGCGCCGAGGTGGGTGTGGACGACGTCGGGGCGCACGGCGGCGAGGTGGCGGCGCACGCGCAGGACCGACTCGGCGTCGAGCAGCCGGCGGACCCCGACAAGCTGCGGCTCGACCCCGGCGCCGCGCAGCCGCGCCGCCGACGGGCTGCCGTTGACGTCCTGCAGGTAGCCGACGCTGACCTCCAGGCCGGCGGCCGGGGCGCCCGCGGCGAAGTCGGCGAGCAGCGTCTCGGCGCCGCCCCAGTTCAGCGAGTCGATGAGGACGTGCACGCGCAGCGGGCGGCCGGTGTCGGTCACGCCTCGCATTGAAGACCGCACCCGGCGGCCGGCCCGGGGGACAAGGCAGGGCCCGGCGGTGAGCTTCGCGCCCGGGGGCCGGGGACGAATCTCCCCACCCAGGGGTCGGAGGATGCCCGCCGGCGGGGGGCGGCCAGCGCCCATGATCGACCTCGTGAGCCTGCGCCTCGCCGTCGTCGAGCCCACCCCGCTGGGGGGCCTGCTGCACTACGCGACCCAGATGGCCGACGCCCTCGCCGCGCGCGGCAACGACGTCGACCTCGTCGTCGCGCGCGACCAGGAGCTCGCCGGCCTCGACGGCCCCGCCCGCCGCCGCGAGATCCTCGCCCCGGCGCCGCGGGCGACCGACGCGCCGACGCTCGTGCGCCGCGCCCGCACCGCCGGGCGCCTCACCGCGTCGTGGACGCGGATCGCCCGCGAGGTCCGCCGCGGCCGCTACGACGCCGTCCTCGTCAACGGCAGCCTCGACCTCGCGCTCACCGCCGCCGGGGCGCTCGCCGTGAACGCGGCCAAGGGCCGCACGCCGGTCGCCCACGTCTGCCACAACGTGCGCCCCTTCGACCGCTGGGGCGGCGGGGGCCTGTACGCGGGCTCGCGCGCGACGCTCGCGCTCCTGCGTCGCGCCTACCCGAGCTTCGACCTCCTGTTCGTCCACGGCGAGCGCAGCCGCCGGGAGCTGCTGGACACCTGGCGCCCGAAGCGCGTCGCGGTGATCCCGCACGGCGACGAGCGGATCTTCGCCGGCGAGCCGCCCGCCCCCGCCGACGAGCCGCGGATCCTGTTCTTCGGCGCGTGGCGGCGGATGAAGGGCCTGCCCGTCCTCATGGAGGCCTTCGACGCGCTCGCCGAGCGCTGCCCGCAGGCGCGCCTGACGATCGTCGGCCCGCCGGTGCCCGAGGAGGGCGAGGACCGCCGCGTCCTCGCCTGGGCCGCCGAGCGCGACGGCCGCGTCGAGGTCCGCCCCGGCTACGTGCCGGTCGGCGAGGTCGCGCCGCTGTTCGCGCGGGCGCGGGTCGTCGCGCTGCCGTACCTGGCCGCCTACCAGAGCGGCGTCGCCCACCTGGCGATGACGATGGAGCGGGCGGTCGTCGCGACCGAGGTCGGGGACCTGCCGGCGGCGGTCCGCCACGGGCGCACCGGGCTCGTCGTCGCCCCGCGCGACCCCGCGGCGCTCGCCGACGCGCTGGAGGACGTGGTGACCGACGCGGACCTGGCCCGGCGACTGGGCCGCGAGGGCCGCCGCGTCGTGATGAACGGATCGGGATGGCCGAGCGTGGCCGCCCAGGTCGAGACCGCGCTGCGCGGGCTGCTGGAGGGCTCGCGGCCGGAGTGAGGGAGGAACGGCCATGACGCATCACCTGTCTGAGGGCGATCACGCCCTGTCCCCCTACCGCCGAGCCCTGCGCCGGCACCCGTGGATCGTCGTCCTCGTGACGCTGACCGCGCTCGGGGCCGGGATCGCCTGGCTGCAGGTCCGCCCCGCCGAGTACGAGGCGACCGCCCAGGTGCTCGTCACCCCGGTGGCGGCCGAGCTGGCGCCGAACGGGCTGCCGGTCCTGACCGAGTCCGTCGACCCGACCCGCACGCTGGAGACGGCGGCGACGATGCTCGTCTCGCCGCGGGCGGCGGCGCTCGCCGCCGAGCGGCTCGACGGCGCGCTCACCCCGGCCGAGGTCCTGCGCCGCGTCGACGTCGAGCCTCAGGGCGACAGCGACATCGTGGCGGTCACCGCGACCGCCGACCGGGCGGCGCTCGCCGCGCGGCTGGCGAACGCGTACGCGCGGTCGGCCCTCGACGCGCGCCGCGAGGCGCTCGCCCAGCAGGTGCGCGCCCAGGAGGAGGCGATCGCCGAGCAGCGCGCCGCGCTCGGCAAGGACCCGGACCCGGCGCTCGCCGCCGACCTCGCCCGGCAGGCCGGGCGGCTGCGGGCGATCGAGCGCGGCCAGGACCCGAACTTCTCGATCCTGCAGGCCGCCGACGTGCCCGGCGCGACGACGGCGACGCCGGCGTGGATGGTCATCGCGCTGGCGCTCATCGCCGGGCTCGCGCTCGGGACCGGCGCCGCGCTCGCGCTCGAGCACCTCGACCGGCGCGTGCGCGACGAGGGGGAGCTCACCGGCCTCTGGCCGCTGCCGGTGCTCGCGCGCGTGCCGGTCGAGCGCCACCGCGGCGCCGGCCCGGCGACCCCGTCGGCGTCGATGCTCGAGGCCTTCCGCGCCCTCCAGATCCAGCTGGAGGCGCGCGGCGGGCGCGGGCCGCGGGTCGTGCTCGTCACGAGCGCGTCCGAGGGCGACGGCAAGACGACGTGCGCGATCGCGCTGTCGCAGGCGCTCGCGTCGTCGGGGCACAAGGTCGTCCTGCTCGACTTCGACCTGCGCAAGGGCGACGTCGGCGACCACCTCGACGCGTACGCCGACCTGCTCAGCCTCCTGCGCGGCGAGGCGCCGCTGTCGTCGGTGCTCGTCCGGGTGCCGCGCACCCGCGGGCTGAGGGTGCTGAGCGCGCCGCCGGCCGCGGACGCCGACGTGCTGCTGCACTCGCTCACGCGGCGCCTGCCGGAGCTCATCGCCCAGGCGCGCGCCGAGGCCGACTACGTCGTCATCGACACCCCGCCGCTGGGCCGCGTGGCCGACGCGCTGCGGCTCATGGCCCACGTCGACGACCTGCTCGTCGTCGCCCGGCCGGGGCGGACGAACCGCCACGAGCTGGCGATCGCGCACGAGACGCTCGACCACCTGGCGATCGTGCCGAGTGGGATGATCCTCGTCGGCACGCCGCGCCACCTGCGCGCCGGTGGCTACTACGGGTACGACCCGTCCCGCCCGCCGCGGTCGCTGATGACCGAGCTGACCGCGGTCGAGACCCGGCGCAACGGCGACCGGCCGGCGGCGCCGCCGGAGCGCGTGACGGGCAAGGCGGCCTCCTGAGCCGGTGCCGGCGACGCTCGCACGCCCGCTCCTGTCCCGGGCGGCGGTCGCCGCCGCGGCCCTGGCCGCGGCCGCGCTCGCCGGCCTGCTGGCGGCCGAGCGCCCGCTCCTGGGGGTCGCGTTCCTGGCCGCGGCGGTGTTCGTGCCGCTCGCGTTCGCGAACCCGCCGCTGGCGCTCGCCGCCTGGCTCGTCACCGCGTTCGTCAGCGGGATCGAGGGGACGCGCGGCGCCGGGACGAACTACGCGCTGCTCGTCGTGCTCGTCGCCGCGGTCGGCGTCGTCGCCGGCGGGCGCTCCGGGCTGGCCGCCTACGCGCGCGCCCACCGCGGGCAGCTGGCGGCGATGCTCGGGCTCGTCGCCTGGACGGCGGCGACGATCGCGTGGGCGCCCGACCCGGCCGCCGGCGGCGCCGCCGAGAAGCTCCTGCAGCTCGGGATCGCCGTCGCCGCGTTCCTGCTCGTCGTCACGCTCGTCACCGCCCGCGACCACGCGCGCTGGCTGGCGGCCGCGTTCGTGGCCGGCGCGACGCTCTCGGTCCTGGCCGGGGCGGTGACCGGCGGGCTGGACCCGGGGGCGACCTCCGGCGCCGCGCTCGACGACGGGCGGCTGGCCGGCGCGACCCACGACCCGAACTACCTGGCGGCGGCGATCGTCCCGGCGATCGCGCTCGCCGGCGGGCTCGCCGCCGGGCTGCGCGGCCGGCCCGTCCTGCGGCTCGCCCTCGGCGGCGCGGTCGTCCTGCTCGCGGTCAGCCTCGCCGCGACCGAGTCCCGGGGCGGGTGGCTGGCCGCGCTCGTCGTCGCCGCCGGCGCGCTCGTGCTCGTCCGCGAGCGGCGCGCGGCGATCCTCGGGTTCGCGCTCGTCGTCGCCGCCGGCGCCGCGCTCTGGTTCGCGGCCGCGCCCGGCGCGCTCGAGCGGGTGACGTCGGTGTCGGACGGCGGCAGCGGGCGCGAGGACATCTGGCTCGTCGCGACCCGGGTCATCGAGGAGCGCCCGCTCACCGGCGTCGGGCTGGGCCAGTTCCCGGTCGTCTCCGGCGAGCACATCCGCGAGCCGGGCGCGATCTCCCGCTCGGACCTCATCGTCGGGCAGCGGATCGTCGTCCACAACGCCTACCTGCAGCTGTGGGCCGAGGGCGGGATCGTCGCGCTCGCGCTCTTCCTCGCCGTCGTCGCCGCCTCGCTGGCCGCCGGGCTGCGCGCCGCGGCGCGGTTCGCCCGCGCCCGCGACCGGGCGATGGTCGCGCTCGCGCGCGCCGCGGTGCTGGCGACGGTCGGCGCGCTCGTCGCCTCGGTCTTCCTCTCCAACGCCGACGACCGCCGACTGTGGGTGCTGCTCGCGCTCGGGCCGGCGCTGCTGGCCATCGCGCAGCGGAGGACGCGGGCGTGAGCGGCGACGGCCGCCCGGACGTCAGCGTGCTCGTGCCGGTCCTCGACGAGGAGGCCTGCATCGAGCAGACCGTCGCGGCGATGTGCGCCCAGGAGCTCGACAGGCGCACGTTCGAGCTCGTCTTCGCCGACGGCCGCTCGCGCGACCGCACGCGCGAGATCCTCGAGCGGATCGCCGCCCGCGACCCGCGGGTGCGGGTCGTCGACAACCCGGCGCGCACGACGGCGGCCGGGCTGAACGCGGCGCTGGCCGCCGCCCGCGGCCGGTACGTGGCGCGGATGGACGCGCACGCGTTCTTCCCGTCGCGGTACCTGGCGGCCGGGATCGAGCGGCTGGAGCGGGGCGACGACGGCGTCGTGTGGGTGGCCGGGCCGGTCGTGCCGCGCGCGCACGGCGGCTGGTCGGGCGCGGTCGCGCTCGCGCTCGGGACCCGCCTCGGCGTCGGCGGCTCGGGCAAGTGGCGGCGCAACGGCGACGGCGAGCTGCCGGAGGAGCGCGAGCTCGACACCGGCGTGTTCGCGGGCGTGTGGCGGCGCGAGACCGTCGACGAGCTCGGCGGCTGGGACGCGGGCTGGCCGGTCAACCAGGACTCCGAGCTGGCGGCGCGGGTGCTCGAGCGCGGCGGGCGGATCGTCTGCCGGGCCGAGATGGCGGCCGAGTACCTGCCGCGCGCGCGCCCGGGGGCGCTGTGGCGGCAGTACTGGCGCCACGGCTTCTACCGGGCCAAGACGAACCGCCGCCACCCGGGGAGCCTGCGCCGCACGCACCTGCTGCCGCCCGCGGTCGTCGTGGCCGCGGCGCTGACGCTCGCGCCGTCGCGCCGGGTGCGGCGGGCGGCGCTGGCCGGGATGGGGCTGTACGGGGCCGCGCTGGCGGCGACGACGGCGGGCACCGCCCGCCACGGGGCGCCGCGCGACGTGGCCCGGGTGCCGGCGGCGCTGGCGATCATGCACGGCGCGTGGGGGCTGGGGTTCCTGGCCGGCGTCGCCCGCTTCGGGGTGTCGCCGGCCGCGGTGGCCCGGCTCGTGCGGGGCGGGAGGCACCGTCGGTGACGGACCGCCGCGTCCGCCGGGCGCTCCTGCGGCT
>JADGIB010000060.1 GCA_019683665.1 Solirubrobacteraceae bacterium | reverse complement strand
AGTTGGGAATAAGAGACCGCGCGCCGGCGCCGGACCCGGGCGGGGGGGGCGGCCGCCCACGCCGGCGTGAACCAGCGCGCGACGACGGCGTCGGCCAGCGCCTCGGTGCCCCGCTCGCGGACCGTGCGGATGCGGTCCTCCCACATCGACGGCGGCCCGAGCCGCGCCGACGTGCAGCAGAGGACGAGCCGGTCGACGCGGTCGGGGGCGTCGATCCCCAGCCGCATCGCGATCATGCCGCCCAGCGAGACGCCCGCGACGTGCGCGCGCGGGATCTCGAGGCGGTCCAGGAGCGCGACGACGTCCTCGGCGAGCTCGGCGAGCGTGTACGGGCCGGGCGGAACCGGGGAGCGGCCGTGGCCGCGCAGGTCGAAGCGCACGACGCGCAGCTCGGCCGCGAGGCGCTCGATCTGCGGCTCCCACATCGCGAGCGTCGAGCCGAGCGAGTTGGCGAGCACGAGGGCCGGCGCGTCCGGCGGGCCCTCGACGAGATGATGCACCTGGATCGGGGTCACGGCGCCAATCCAAGCATCCGGTGGGCCTCGAGCGCGCGGTCCACGAGCGCCCCGGCGCTGCCGAGGTAGCCGGCCGGGTCCAGCAGCCGGTCGATCTCGCCGGCGCCGACCCGCTCGCGGATCTCGGGGTCGTCGCGCAGGACGTCGGCGAACGGGCGCCCGCCGTCGGCGGCCGCGGCGGCGGCGCGCTCGACGACCTCGTGGGCGGCGCCGCGCCCGAGCGTGCGGCCCAGGGCGGTGCTGACCCGCTCGGCCATGAGCAGCCCGCCGGTGAGCGCGAGGTTGGCGCGCATCCGCTCGGCGTCGACCTCGAGGCCCTCCAGGCACGCCCGCAGCCAGGCGGCGGCCGAGCCGGCGGCGACGAGGAGGTCGTTCAGCGGCGCCCACTCGGCGTGCCAGGCCCCGGCGGCGCGCTCGTGCTCGTGCTCCATCGCGGCGAGCACGTCGGCGACGAGCCCGGGGGCGCGGCGCGCGCAGGCGACCGCGGCGATCGAGGCGACCGGGTTGCGCTTGTGCGGCATCGTCGAGGAGCCGCCGCCGGCCGCCTCGCGGACCTCGCCGACCTCGGTCTGGCTCAGCAGCGTCACGTCGCGGGCGGCCTTGGCCACCGCGCCGCACGCCTCGCCGAGCGCGCCGGCCAGCTCGCCGACGCGGGTGCGGTCGGTGTGCCACGGCAGGACCGGCTCGGCCAGCCCCAGCTCCTGCGCCAGCGCCCGCAGGACGGCGAGCCCGTCGGCGCCGAGCGAGGCGAGCGTCCCGGCCGCCCCGCCGAGCTGGACGGCGAGCCGCTCGTCGCGGACCGTCGCCAGCCGGGCGCGGGCGGCGTCGAGCGCGGTCATCCAGCCGACGGCCTTCAGCCCGAACGTCGTCGGGACCGCCTGCTGCAGGAGCGTGCGCGCCGCCATCGGCGTGTCGCGGTGGGCGCGGGCGAGCTCGGCGGCCGCGTCGGCGGCGCCGGCGAGGTCGGCGAGCAGGAGGTCGAGCGCGCGGCGGGCGACGAGCATCGCCGCCGTGTCGACGACGTCCTGGCTCGTCGCGCCGCGGTGGACGTGGCCGCGGGCCGGGCCCTCCACCCGGGCGGTGAGCGCCGTGACGACCGGCTGGGCCGGGTTGCCGCCCTTGGCCGCCGCGGCGCCGATCTCGGCCGCCGAGTAGCCGGCGGCGTCGCAGGCGGCGGCGATCGCCTCGGCCTCCTCGGCGCTGATCAGCCCGACGCGCGCCTGGGCCCGCGCCAGGGCCGCCTCGACGTCGAGCAGCGCCTGCAGCCAGGCGCGGTCGCCGACCGCCTCCCGGACCGGCCCGCGGGCGAGGACACCGGCGAAGACGTCAATCACGGGGCAGGCCGGCGTAGTTCTCGGCCAGCGACACCGCGGCCGCGTGCGACGACGTCACGTAGTCCAGCTGGGACCGCTGCAGGCGCTCTTCGAACGGGTCCTGGTCGGCGGGCCGGTGGAGCATCTGGGTCATGAACCACGAGAAGTGCTGCACCCGCCAGACGCGCCGCAGGCAGCGCTCCGAGTAGCCGTCCAGGCCCGCCGTCGAGCCGCTGCCGTAGTACTCGGCCAGCGCCTCGGACAGGTTCTGGACGTCGGAGACGGCGACGTTCAGCCCCTTGGCCCCGGTCGGCGGGACGATGTGCGCCGCGTCCCCGGCCAGGAACAGGCGCCCGTAGCGCATCGGCTCGGCCACGAACGAGCGCATCGGCGTGATCCCCTTCTCGAAGATCTCGCCCTCGTTGAGGGTGAAGTCGCCGTCGGCGGTCTGCAGGCGCGCGCGCAGCTCGGCCCAGATGCGCTCGTCGGGCCACGCCTCGAGGTCCTCGTCGGGCGCGACCTGGAGGTAGAGGCGCGAGATCTCCGGCGAGCGCATCGAGTGCAGGGCGAGGCCGCGCTCGGTGCGGGCGTAGATGAGCTCGTCGTTCGACGGCGCCGCGTGCGCGAGGATCCCCAGCCAGGCGTACGGGTAGACGCGCTCGTAGGTCGTCAGCACCCCGTCGGGGATCGAGCGGCGGCTGATGCCGTGGAAGCCGTCGCAGCCGGCGACGAAGTCGCAGCGCAGCTCCTGCGCGCGGCCTTCGTGGGTGAACGTGATCGACGGCGCGTCGGTGTCGAGGCCGTGGAGGGCGACGTCGGCCGCCTCGAACAGCAGCGGCGCGCCGATCGAGAGGCGGTGGTCGATGAGGTCCTCGACGACCTTCTGCTGGCCGTAGACGGTGATCGCGCGGCCGCAGAGCGCCCGCATGTCGATGCGGTGGCGGACCCCCTCGTAGAGGATCTCGAAGCCCTCGTGGACGAGCCCCTCGCGGCGTAGGCGGCCGTCGAGCCCGAGCCGGGCCATGCAGTCGACCGTTCCCTGCTCCAGCACGCCGGCGCGCACCCGCTGCTGCACGTACTCGCGGTCGCGTGCCTCGAGGATGACCGACTCGATCCCCTCCCGGCGCAGGAGCTCCGCCAGGAACAGGCCGGCCGGCCCGGCGCCGACGATCCCCACCTGCGTTCTCATCCGATGCTTCTCCTCCTGTGTCGGCTCCCCGTCGAGCCCGCCGCCAGGTCGGCCTCGATGCGCGCCGCGGTCTCGCGCAGCGGCGGCAGCAGCTCGCGGCGCATCGCGTCGATCGTGCGCCGCCCGGCGTGCGTGGACAGGTTCATCGCGGCGACGACGGCGCCGCCGCGGTCGCGGATCGGGACCGCGATCGAGCGCAGCCCCTCCTCGAGCTCCTGGTCGACGAGCGCGTACCCGTCGCGGCGCACCCGCCCGAGCTGCTCGCGCAGGACCGGGTCGTCCGGCTCGGCGTCGCGGGCGGCGAGCAGGACGCGCCCCATCGACGTGCGGTGCGCGGGCAGGCGCGTGCCGACGTTGATCGACACGGTCATGATCCGCGACACCGGGACCCGGGCCACGTAGATGACGTCGTCGCCGTCGAGGACCGACACCGACGACGACTCGCGCACCTCGGCGACGAGCCGCTCGAGGTGCGGCTCGGCGATCTCCGGCAGCGACAGGCTCGACAGGTACGCGTGGCCCAGCTCGAGCACGCGCGGCGACAGCCAGAAGACGCGCCCGTCGGTGTGGACGTACTGCAGGTCGACGAGCGTGAGCAGGAAGCGCCGCGCGGCGGCGCGCGTCAGCCCGGTGACGCGCGCCACCTCGCTGAGCGTCATCTCCGGACGCTCGGCGTCGAACGCGCGGACGACCGACAGCCCCCGCTCGAGGGACTGGACGAAGTGGTCGCCGCGCGGCGCGTCAGTCACCGGCCCGCCGCGCCTCCGGCACGCCCATCTCGGCCAGCACGTCCTGGGCGATCCTGAACGCCGCGTTCGCCGCCGGCACCCCGGCGTAGATCGCCGTGTGGAGGATCACCTCGGCGATCTCGTCGGGGGTGAGCCCGTTGCCGATCGCGGCGCGCACGTGCATGCCGATCTCGCCCTCCGCCCGGATCGCGGTCAGGGCGGCGAGCGTGATCATCGAGCGGGTGCGCCGGTCCAGCCCCGGCCGCGCCCAGACGTCGCCCCACGCGGTGCGCGTGATGAAGTCCTGGAACGGCTCGGAGAACGGGGTCGTGCTGGCCTGGGCCCGGTCGACGTGCTCGTCGCCGAGCACGCCGCGCCGGACCTCCATGCCGCGTTCGTAGGCGGCCGCGTCAGAACTGGAAGAACGCGGTCTCGTCATCGCCCTGCAGGTGGATGTCGAAGCGGTAGCCCCGCCCCTCGACCGGCTCGGCGATGAGCGTGCGCCGCGCATCCTCCGGCAGGGACTGCAGGACCGGGTCGGCCGCGTTGGCCTCCGGCTCGTCCCCGAAGTAGATGCGGGTCGTGAGCTGGCGCAGGACGCCGCGGGCCATGACGGTGACCACGATGTGCGGCGCCTGCGGCGTCACGCCGTCGGCGGCCGGGATCGAGCCGGGCTTCAGCGTCCGCACCCGCCAGTTGCCCTGCTCGTCGGTCCCCGACCGCGCGAACCCGCGGAAGCCCTCGTAGGGGACCGCGCCGCGCGGGTCGTCTGGGTGGTTGAAGCGGCCGTCGGGGTCGGCCTGCCAGGTCTCGATCATCGCGTCCGGGATCGGCTCGCCGAGCCCGTCGAAGACCTGGCCGAAGATCTCGATCGCGTCCGTGCGGTAGGGCGCGACCGCGTCCTCGCGCTCGTCCCACGGCTCCGTCAGCCCGAACGAGAAGTACGGGCCGACGGTCTGCGACGGCGTCGGGCCGAACGTCGGCTCGACGCTGGGCAGCGGATACGGGCCGACGGTGTCGGGGGTGCTGCTCATCCGTGCTCCTCCGCGGTCTCGATGTTCGGCGTCTCGTCCGGCCCGCGCAGGACGATGTCCCACTGGTAGGCCAGCGCCCACTCGGGCACGGTCTCCTCGAGGTCGAGCCGGCTGATCATCCGGTTGCGCGCCTTCTCGTCGCGCACCGCGTTGAAGATCGGGTCCTGGACGAACAGCGGGTCACCCGGGAAGTACATCTGGGTGACGAGCCGCTGCGGCAGGGCCCGGCCCGTGATGGAGAAGTGGATGTGCTGGGGCCGCCAGGCGTTGTGGTGGTTGCCCCACGGGTAGGCGCCCGGCTTGATCGTGATGAACCGGTAGCGCCCCTCGGCGTCGGTGACCGTCCGGCCCACGCCCGTGAAGTTCGGGTCCAGCGGCGCCGGGTGCTGGTCGACCTTGTGGACGTAGCGGCCGCACGCGTTCGCCTGCCAGATCTCGATGAGCTGGCCCGGGATCGGCCGCCCGCCGCTGTCGAGCAGGCGGCCGTGCACGATGATCCGCTCGCCGAGCGGCTCCCCGTGGCCGTGGGCGGTCAGGTCGTGGTCGTGCGGGCCGACCCGGTCCTCACCGAGGAGCGGGCCGGTGATCTCCCCGATCGACGGCGGGAGGTGGAACAGCGGCCGCTTCGGGAAGCGGTACTTCGTCGAGCGGTACTCGGCGAAGTTCGACGGATCCTCCCCTTCGGGAATCGGCGAGTACTTCGGGAGCTTCAGTCCCGACTCGGACTCCGACATGTCCCCTCTCTCTCCTTTCCATGTGGGTGCGTCAGGCTTCGAGCACCACGGCCAACCCCTGCCCGACGCCGATGCAGATGGCGGCCAGCCCCCACCCGCCGCCGCGGCGGCGCAGCTCGTGCGCGAGGGACCCGAGGATGCGAACCCCCGAGCATCCGAGCGGGTGCCCGATCGCGATCGCGCCGCCGTTGGGGTTGACGATCTCCGGGTCGAGCTCCTTCCAGTCGGCCAGGCAGGCCAGCGACTGGGAGGCGAACGCCTCGTTGAGCTCGACCACCGACAGGTCCCCCCAGCCGATGCCGGCGCGCTCGAGCGCCTTGTTGGCGGCCTCGACCGGGGCGATGCCGAAGACGTCCGGGTCGACCGCGTGCACGGCGCGCGCGGCGATGCGCGCGAGCGGCTCGCGGCCGAGGCGGTCGGCCGCCGCCCGGTCGCCGATGAGGACCGCGGCGGCGCCGTCGTTGAGCGGCGAGGCGTTGCCCGCGGTGACGGTCCCGTCCTTGCGGAACGCGGGCTTCAGCTTCGCCAGCTTCTCCAGGCTCGTGTCGGGGCGGATGCCCTCGTCGCGCGTGAGCTCGGTGTCGGGCACCGGCACGACGTGGCCGTCGTAGAAGCCGGCCTCCCAGGCGGCGTGCGCGCGCTGGTGGCTCTTGAGCGCGAACGCGTCCTGCGCCTCGCGGCTGATCCCGTAGCGGTCGGCGAGCAGCTCGGCCGACTCGCCCAGGGCGATCGTCCAGCGCTCGTCCATGCGCGGGTTGACCATCCGCCAGCCGAGCGTCGTCGAGTGGAGCGTCTCGTGCCCGGCCGGGAAGCCCTTGGCCGGCTTGAGCAGGACCCACGGGGCGCGGCTCATCGACTCGACGCCGCCGGCGATGGCCAGCGACGCGTCGCCGACCTCGATCGCGCGGCTCGCGTCGATCGCCGCCTCCAGGCCCGAGCCGCACAGGCGGTTGACGGTGACGCCCGGCACCGTCGTCGGCAGGCCGGCCAGGAGCGCGGCCATGCGGGCGACGTTGCGGTTCTCCTCGCCGGCGCCGTTCGCGTTGCCGAAGAAGACGTCGTCGATGTGCGCCGGGTCGACGTGGCTGCGCTCGACGATCGCCTTGACGACGTGGGCGGCGAGGTCGTCGGGCCGCACCCCCGACAGCGCGCCGCCGTAGCGGCCGATCGGGGTGCGGACGGCGTCGATGACGTAGGACTCGGGCACGGGCATCAGGCCTTCAGCGAACGGAGGGTCTCGAGCTCCTCCGCGGTCGGGAGGGGCAGGGTGGCGACGTCGTCGGCGAACCGCAGCTCCCAGCCGGTGGCCTCGATCGCCTGCTCGCGGGTGACCCCCTCGTGGAGGGCGGTCATGACGAACTCGCGGGTCTCCGGGTCGACCTCGAGCTTGCCGAGGTCGGTGATGATCTTCACCGGGCCGCGGCCGCGCAGGCCGAGCCGCTCGCGGTAGCCGGGGGAGCCGTCGCCGTGGCCGACGCTCGTGACGAACTCGACCCGCTCGACGAACGCGCGCTTGGACTGGCGCAGGATGACGATGACCTCGCCGCAGTTGGCGGCGATCTCGGGCGCGCCGCCGGCGCCGGGGAGACGGACCTTCGGGGACGCGTAGTCGCCGATGACCGTCGTGTTGATGTTGCCGTACCGGTCGATCTGGGCGGCGCCGAGGAAGCCGACGTCGATGCGGCCCGGCTGGACCCAGTAGTTGAACATCTCCGGCACGGTCACGACCGCGTCGGCGGTCTCGCCGAGGATGCCGTCGCCGATCGACAGCGGCAGGCGGTCGGGCTTGGCGCCGATCGCGCCGGACTCGTAGACGAGGACGAGGTTCGGCGCGTGCGTGCGCTGGGCCAGGTTCGCGGCGGCGCCGGGCGGGCCGATGCCCACGAACGTCGTCGTCCCGTCGGTCAGCTCGCGCGCGGCGGCGATCGTCAGCAGCTCGTCGGGGGCGAAGTCGGTCATGCGAGCACCTCGCTCTTCAGCCACGCCGTGAACGCCTCGCGGTCGCGCGAGATCGGGTCCCAGGCGCGGTAGGCGTCGTTGTCGCGGTCGTAGTAGCCCTGGGCGTAGGAGGGGCGCGCCCCGCCGGGCACCTCGGCGACGGCGGTGACGACCCAGGACGGGAGCACGACCTGGTTCGGCATAGGCTCGAGCTCGTCGACGATCTCCTCGACGGTGACGAGCGAGCGCCTGGCCCCGAGCACGGCCTCCTTCTGGACGCCGGTCAGGCCCCACATCTGGACGTTGCCCTTCCGGTCGGCGCGCTGGGCGTGGATGATCGCGACGTCGAGGCCGAGGTTCGGGACGGCGGTCAGCTCCTCGCCGGTGAACGGGCAGGTGATCCGGGCGATCGTCGGCGTGTGCTTGACGAGGTCCGTGCCGGTGTAGCCGCGCATGACGGCGAAGGGCAGCCCGGCCGCCGACGCGGCGTAGCGGTTGGCCATGCCGGCGTGGCTGTGCTCCTCGATCTCCAGCGGGTGCGGCCAGCCGTTCTCCACGGCGTCGCGCAGGCGGTGCAGCGAGCCGACGCCGGGGTTGCCGCCCCAGGAGAAGACGAGCTTGCGGGCGCAGCCGGCGCCGATGAGCTGGTCGTAGACGATGTCGGGCGTCATCCGCACCAGCGTCAGGTCGCGGCGGCCCTGCCGGATGATCTCGTGGCCGGCCGCGACCGGGATGAGGTGGGTGAAGCCTTCGAGGGCGATCGTGTCGCCGTCGTGGACCAGCTCCGCGACGGCGTCTCTGAGGGTGGTGATCTTCGCGCTCATGTGCGGATGCCGAACAGTGTGCTCTTAGCGAACACGGCATCACCCTAGCCGCTCCGGGGCCGGGTCCGCAAGGCGCGGCGCGCGCCCGCCCGCGCCGCCTGCGCCCGCGCGCCGCCGGGACGGGGCCGCGGACGTCTGATGGAGGCGCGCCATCGCGGGCGGCGATACCGGGTACGGTGGCGACATGCCAGAGCATTCCGACACGTCCCGCGCGCTCATCGCCGAGCTGCAGGCGACGCTCGACGACTGGGTCGCCCGCGCGCAGGGCGTCGCCCGGAGCGCGCCGTCCGGCGAGGACGTGAGCGCGCTCGAGCTCGCGATCATCGAGACCGAGGACTTCCTGTCGCGCCTGCGGCGGGCGAAGGCGCGCGCCGAGCGCTGACGCCCCCGGCGCGCGGTCGCCGTCCGAGGCCCGTCAGCCTCCGTATCCGAAGGGCGCGGGCGCCTGCCGGCGGCGCTGCTCCTCCAGCCGCTCCAGCAGCTCGCGCAGCTGCTCCTCGCTCAGCTGGGGCGCGCCGTCGGGCGCCGGGCCGTACCCGGGCTCCTGGCCGTCGCGGGGCAGCCCCGGGCCGGGCTGCTGCGGCTGGGCGCCGCCGCCCGCCTTCAGCCGCGGGACGACCTGCTCGACCGTCGCGACGGAGATCGCGAACCCGACGCCGGTGCTGCCGCCCGACGCGCTGGCGATCTGCGCGTTGACGCCGATGACCTTCCCGTCGGCGTCGATGAGCGGGCCGCCGGAGTTGCCGGGGTTGATCGCCGCGTCGGTCTGGATGACGCCGGAGATCGCGTTGCCGTTCGGCGAGCGGATCTCGCGGTCGAGCGCCGACACGATGCCCGACGTCAGCGTGCTCTGCAGCCCGAACGGGCTGCCGATGGCGATGACCGGCTCGCCGACCTCGACGCTGTCGGCGTCGGCGAGCTCGAGCGGGTGCAGCCCGCCGGCCTGGGCCGGGTCGACCTTCAGCAGGGCGAGGTCGGTCGAGGGGTCCGTGCCGACGATCGTCGCGGGGACGCTCGTGTCGGTCTCGCCGATCTGCACGGCCACCCGGCCGTAGGCGTCGGCCACGACGTGCTGGTTGGTGACGATGTGGCCCTCGTCGTCGATGACGAAGCCCGAGCCGGTCGCCTGGCCGGCCTGGACGAACACGACGCCGTCCTTGACGGAGGCGTACAGCTCGGCGAGGGAGCCGCCGGCCGCGGGCTTCGCGTCGGGGCCCGACCCGGCGGGGGCGCTCACCGGCGCCCGGCCGCCGGCGTCGGCGGCGGTGTCGTCGCGATCCTGGTCGAGGACGCCGGCGAACAGCACTGCCGCACACACGCCCAGCGCCGTCAGCGCGCCCAGGAGCGCGGCAGCGATGTTCTTCATCCCGGTGCTCATGGATCCCAGGAAAGGGGCTCCGCCTGAAGCGCGGCCGAAGCGACCCTGAGGATTTCCTGAAGGCTTCCGATGCGCCGCCTAAGGGCGGGCGGCGGCCGGCGCCCGCGCCGGAGCGGCGACCGGCGGCGGGATGAGCGCGAGCTCCTCGGGGCGCAGCCGGGCCAGGCGGCGGGCGAACGCGAACGACGAGCCCGGCCACAGCGTCGAGTTGCGCCCGGTCGCGTCGAGGTACCAGGAGCGGCAGCCGCCCGACGTCCACACCGTCCCGCGGCTGCGGGCGTCCATCTCGGCGACGTAGGCGGCCTGCGCCTCGGGCCGCGGCTCGAGCGCGGCGGCGCCGGTGGCGCGCAGGTGGCGCAGCGCGGCGACGACGAGCCCGGCCTGCGCCTCCTCCATGTAGACGACCGAGTTGTGGCCCAGGCCGGTGTTCGGCCCGAGGAGGAGGAAGAGGTTCGGGAACCCATGGACGATCGTGCCGAGGTGCGCCTGCGGGCTGCCGCCCCACACGTCGGCCAGGCGCCGCCCGCCGCGGCCGACGACGCGCTCGGCGATCGGCAGGTCGGTGACGTGGAAGCCGGTCCCGAAGACGATCGTGTCGACCGGGTGCTCGCGCCCGTCGGCGGTGACGATCGCGTGGGGGCGGACCTCGGCGATCGCGTCGGTCACGACCTCGACGTTGTCGCGGGTCAGCGCCGGGTACCAGTCGTTGGAGAGCAGGATCCGCTTGCATCCGATCCGGTAGCCCGGCGTGAGCTTCGCCCGCAGCTGCGGGTCGCGGACCTGGCGGGCGAGGTGCGCGCGGGCCGCCCGCTCGACCCACCCGGCCAGCCGCGGGTGCAGGAACGGGACGACGAGCAGCTCGCGGGCCCAGAAGATCGCCTCGCGCATGGCCCGCTGCGCGGCCGGGACGGCCCGGTAGAGGCGCTGCTCCCACGGGCGCAGCGGCCGGTCGGTGCGGGGCAGGACCCAGGGCGGCGTGCGCTGGAAGACGGTCAGGTGCGCGACCCGGGGCTGGATGCGCGGGACGAACTGGATCGCCGACGCGCCCGTGCCGACGACGGCGACGCGCCGCCCGGCGAGGTCGTGGCCGTGGTCCCAGCGGGCCGAGTGGAACGCCGTGCCCGCGAACGTCTCCAGGCCGGGGAGGTCGGGGATCGCCGGCTCGTGCAGGGGGCCGGTGGCCGAGACGACGGCGTCGGCGGTGAGCGGGCCCTGCGTCGTGCGCAGGCGCCACCGGCGCGCGTCCTCGTCCCAGGCGGCCTCGAGCAGCTCGCAGCCGAAGCGGGTGCGCTCGTAGAGGCCGTGGCGGCGGGCGACGTCGCGCAGGTAGGCCCAGATCTCGCCGCCCTCCGAGTACGTGCGGCTCCACGCCGGGTTCGGCGCGAACGACAGCGAGTAGAGGTGGGAGGGGACGTCGCAGGCGATCCCCGGGTAGGTGTTCTCGCGCCAGGTGCCGCCGACGTCGTCGGCCTTCTCGAGGATGGCGACGTCGGCGAAGCCGGCCTCGCGCAGTCGCACCGCCGCGGCGATGCCGCCGAAGCCGCAGCCGACGATGACGACGTGATGGTGGGGCGTGCCGTTGGCCGTGGACATCCGGTCCTCCTCGAAGACCGCTGGTACTGAACGGTACCAGGATCGGTACGGGATGGTACCGTCGGTGGGCGATGCGCGGCGCCACGCTCGAGCTCCCCGACGGTCCGCGTGGCCGCCTCCTCGGCGGGCTGGCCGCCGCGATCGTCGAGAAGGGGTACGCCGCCGCCACGATCGCCGACGTCGTCGCCCACGCCCGCGTCTCCAAGCGGACCTTCTACGAGCAGTTCGCCGACAAGGAGGCCTGCTATCTCGCGCTCTACGACGTCATCAGCGATCACCTCCTCGGGGTGATCGCGCGCGCCGCCGAGGGCGGCCGGCCGTGGCGCGAGCGGCTCCGCGCCGCCGCGGCCGCCTACCTGGAGGAGCTGGCGGCCGAGCCCGCGCTGACCCGCGCGTTCCTGCTCGAGATCCAGGCCGCCGGCCCCCGGGCCCTGGCCCGCCGGCGCGAGGTGCACCGCCGGTTCGCCGGGCTCCTGCGCGAGCTGACCGAGCGCGCCGCGGCCGACGAGCCGGGCCTGCGGCCGCTCAGCCCGGCGCTCGCGACGGCGGTCGTCGGCGGGATCAACGAATTGCTGATCGAAGCCTTCACCGCATCGATTCCACCGGGCCTTTCCGAGCTGGCCGACACCGCCGCCGAGCTGGTTGTCAGCCTGCTGACAATCCGGGATCTGGCACCCTGACCCGGCCATGAGCCACGCCGCCCCCTCCTCCCGCCGCTGGCTCGCCGCGGCCGCGGTGACGTTCGCCGCGGTCCTCGGCGCGCCCGCCGCCGCCCTCGCCGCCGACTGCGTCACGACCACGAACCCGCTCGGAGCGGCGACCGGGTGGACCGAGTTCGTCGCCGGCAACGGGTCGCGCGGGGCCGAGTCGGAGGGCGCGATCGCCTACGGCGGCAACCTCCCGACCGCGATGACGGTCGGCACCCGGCTGACCGCCGGGCCGAACGACGCGACGCTCGTCATCGCCGGCTCGCACGGCCAAGGGTTCAACCTCGAGAAGGGCAGTGCCTACGTCAACCCTCCCTCGGGGGTGAGCTTCAACCACGGCGGCCATTACCTGGCCGCCAACCCGATCGACTTCGGCGCCGCCTTCGCCGACCTGCGCGCGAAGTCGGCCGCGTGGGGGGCGGCCGCCGCGACCGGCACTGCGCAGGCGTGGCACGCGGAGTTCGCGGGGCAGACGCTCCTGCGCCTGACCGGGAGCGACCCGGTCCTCAACGTCTTCCAGGTCACCCCGGCGCAGCTGGCGGCCACGAACGGCATCGCGATCGACGTCCCGTCCGGCTCGATCGCGCTCGTGAACGTGTCCGGCGCCTCGGTGACGTTCACCGGCCAGATGTGGCTCCGCCAGGGCGGGGCGTGGAAGCAGGCCAGCGACGGCGTCATGGCCGCGCTGCCGGGCCTGCTGTGGAACCTGCCGCAGGCGACGTCGGTGACGATCCAGGGCGGCTCGGCCTGGGGCGGCTCGATCCTGGCGCCGAACGCGGCGGTCCACGTCGCCGACGCCGGGCACACGATCGGCCAGGTCATCGCCGCCTCGTTCACGTCGAACGCCGAGACGCACCTGAACCTGTTCCCGTCGACGGCGTGCCTGCCGGGCGACGGGCCGACCCCGCCGTCGGAGGCCGACGTCGAGATCGTCAAGACCGCGTCCGACGCGACCCCGCACGGCGGCGACGTCGTCACGTTCACGCTGACGGTCCGCAACCTCGGCCCGGCGACCTCGCGCGACGTCGTCGTGCGCGACGCGCTGCCGGTCGGGCTGACGTTCGTGTCGGCCTCGTCGCCGTGCCAGCTCGCCGGCTCGATCGTGACCTGCGCGCTCGGCGACCTCGCCCACAACGAGACCCGCACGCTGAAGATCCGCGCGATCGCCGACCCGCTGCCGCCCGCCGGGGCGGTGCCGCATCCGGGCGCCCGCCACGGGCTGACGGTCTCCAAGGTCGAGGCGCAGGTCGACCTCGAGCCCGGCCAGACCCGGACGGTGACGCTCGCCTGCCCGGGCGCCGGCGCGATCCTCAGCGACGGCAGCGTTCGCGTCGACGCCGTCGACCAGGGGACGGGCGCGCTGAGCGACGTCCGCGTCCTGAGCGCCCGCTCGACCGGCGCCGGGACCTTCGAGGCGGTCGTCCGCAACGGCGCGTCGGGCCGCGCGCAGGCGAAGGCGTTCGCGGTCTGCCTGCCCGCGACGACCGAGGAGGCCGACGGCCACCGCCATGCGCTCGAGGTGTCGGGCCCCGTCGCCTCGACGCCCCAGGCCTGGACGGCCGGGCGCCACACGGCGACGCTGGCCTGCCCGGACGGCACGCGGCCGATCGTCCCCGGCTACGCCTTCGACGGCGGCGCCGCGACGCTCGCCGGCTCCGAGCCCGAGGGCGCGACCGGCTGGCGGTTCACCGTCGACGTGACCGAGCCGACGACGGCGACGCTCTCGATGCGCTGCCTGGCCGACGAGGTCGCGACCGCCGACGGCCACACGCACCGGCTCGACCGCCGCCACGTCGAGCGGACGGTGACCCTCGCGCCGGGCCAGCCCGTCGAGGAGCAGGTCACCTGCGCCGACGAGGCGAAGGGCATCGTCGCCACCTGGCTGCTGCCGCCCGGCGTCGTCCCGCTCGGCAACGACCCGCGGCCGAAGACCCGCGCGTTCCGGCTGCTGAACACGACCGGCGCGCCGCAGTCGGCGCTGCTCGACCTCGAGTGCCTGGCCGACCGCACCGGCCCGGAGACCTCCGGCGGCACGCCGTCGCGCGAGATCGACAACACGGCGACGGTCGAGGCCAGCACGCCCGACCCGAACCCGGCGAACAACACGTCGACCGCCCGCATCACCGTGCAGGGCTCCGGCGCGACGGTCGTCGGCGCCACCGGGAAGGCGACCGGCGCCGCCGTCGTCCTGAAGGCGGTCTCGCCGACGAGCGCCCGGGCGCGGATCGCCGTGCGGGCGAAGGGCCGCGTCATCGCCCGCGGCACGGCCCGCCTGCGCGCCGGCCGGCCGCAGACGGTCCGCGTGCGCCTCACGGACGCCGGCCGCCGGGTCGTGTCCGCCGGCCGGCGGGTGAAGGCGCGCGTCACGGTGGCCGCGCGGGGCCAGAAGCCGAACACGAAGACGGTCATCCTGCGGCGCGGCCGCTAGCCGCGCCGGGGCCGGGGGGGGGGGGGGCGCCCCCCCCCCCCCCCCGCGGGGGGCCCCCCGCGGGGGGGCCC
>JADGIB010000423.1 GCA_019683665.1 Solirubrobacteraceae bacterium | reverse complement strand
CGCCCAGGTAGTCGGCGCCGTAGAAGCCGCCGATCGTCTCGCGCATCGCGTCAATGCCGTAGCCGAACGGCAGGAACGGGTAGATCGCCTGGAAGAAGCCAGGCATCATCTCGATCGGGTAGATCCCCGAGGCGCCGGGGATCTGCATGATCACCAGCAGGATGATCATGCCCTTGCCGACGTACCCGAAGGCCATCGTCACCGAGAAGATGATCGACACGTAGACGAGGCCGGTGAGCACGCTCGTGGCGACGAACACCGGGGCGTTCGCCATCTGGACGCCGATGACGATGACGCCGATGCTGACGAGCAGCGCCTGGAAGACGTTGAAGAGCCCGAACAGCATCAACCGCCCCAGGTAGGCCTGGCGCACGGTCAGCCGCCTGACGCCCTCGGTGTCGACCTCCAGCTTGAGGAGGACGACGAGCATGAAGGCGCCGATCCACAGCGACAGGTTCGTGAACAGCGGCGCCATCGCCGAGCCGTACGTGTCGACCGGGTACAGGTTGCGCTGGCTGACGTCCACCGGCGCGCTCATGAACGAGGCGATCTCGCTCGGCTTCAGCCGCGTGAGGGCCCGGAACTGGCGCAGGATGTCGGCGCTCGACAGCGCGGCGACGTCGGTCCGCAGGCCGGCGAGGTCGCCCTGCACGTCGGCGACGTTGCGCCCGAGCGCGCCGAGCGCGGCGATGGTGTCGTCCAGCTGCCCGTCGAGGCCGTCGAGCAGGCTCACCGCCTCCGAGACCAGGGCGCTCTGCGTGTCGAGGCTGGACGCGAACGCCTCCGCGCGGGCCGACATCGCCGACACGGCCCGGCCGACGTCGGGGAGCGTGTCCACGAGCACGTGGCGGATCCGGCGCGCCGTGCGGGCGTTGCGGCGGACGGCCGCGTCCATCCGGTCCGCGGAGCGGCCGACGCGCTGCCCGACCTCGGCGACCTCGCCGTTGAGCGTCTGCAGCCGCCAGCAGCCGCGCGTCCGCCGCGCTGCGGGCCTCCAGCTGCGCGACCGCGGCCTGGAGGGCGTCCTGGACGGGGCCGGGCGGCGCCGCGGCGAGGAGCGACTCGAGCCCGGCGAGCGCCGTCGTGCCCGCGTCGACGACCGTCTGGAGGTCGCCGATCGCGGTGCCGAGCGCGGCGTTCGCCCGCTCGACCGCGGCGACGACGGCCGCGATCCGCGTGTTCAGCCGCTCGGAGACGTCGGCCAGCTGCGCCGAGGTCGAGACGAAGGCGCTCGACACCGCCTCCGTCGAGCGGACGAGCCGGCGCTGCGTCTGCGCGACGAGCGCCTGCACCTCCCGCACCGCGGCCTGCGTCGCGCCGAGCGTGCGCTGGACGTCGGTGAGCGCGCGGCGGGCGTCGCCGACGGCGGCCCGGCCGCTGCGGAGGCTGGCCTGCACGTCCCCGAGGTCGGTGCGCGCGGACGCGACCCGCTCGATGGCCCGGTCGAGCGCGTCCAGGGTGCTGCTGCGGGTGGCCAGGACCCGGTCCTCGGCCGCCCGGCCCGCCTGGGCGACCCGCTGCGCGATCTTCTCGGCGACCGTCGAGACGAACGTCGCGTTGACCTGCGTCTGGAGCGTCGTCGCGCCGACGCCGGTGATCTTCGGGGCGATCGGGTTCGCCTTCTCGTTGACGTAGTACTGGAGCTTCGGGCGGACGAAGTCCGGGGTCGCGACGGTCAGGAGGTCCTTGCTGAAGTCCGGCGGGATGACGATCGCCGCGTAGCTGGATCCCGACCGGACGGCGTCCATCGCCTCCCGCTCGCCGAGGAACCGCCAGCCGAGCTCGTGGTTGTCCTTCAGCTGCGCGACGATCTGGTCGCCGACGTCGAGCCGTCCCGTCAGCGCCGAGGAGGCGCCCCGGTCGAGGTTGACGACCGCGACGTCGATCTTCTCCGTGCTCTGCGGCGAGTACGGGTTCCAGAACGCGAAGATGTTCACCCACGCATACAGCGAGGGGATGACGATGATGCCGCCGAGGATCGCCCAGATCAGCGGGGCGCGCCGGAAGCGGCCGAGGTCGCGTCGCAGGACGCGCAGCGCGTTACGCATCGATCCCGCGCCCGTCGTCGACCGGATCCCCCGGGCGCGTGCGGTCGACGTGGCGCACGAGGTGGTCGAAGAGCGCGGCGATCGTCACGGTCTGGGGTTCC
>JADGIB010000422.1 GCA_019683665.1 Solirubrobacteraceae bacterium | reverse complement strand
CTAGCTGTTGGACATGACCGCGAGCGCGCCGCCGTCGATCGGCCAGGCGGCGCCGGTGACGAAGCTCGCGGCGTCGGAGGCCAGGAACGCGACGACCTCGCCGACCTCCTCGGGCCGGGCGGTGCGGTTGATCGGCGCCGCCGACGCCGCCCCGGCCACGCCGGCCTCGGTGTCGCCGGCGGCCAGCTCGGTCGCGATCGCGCGCAGCATCCGCGTGTCGATCATGCCGGGCAGGACCGCGTTGACCCGGATCGGCCGGTCGCCGAGCTCCGACACGGCCGCCTTCGTCAGGCCGACGACCGCGTGCTTGGCGGCGATGTAGGCGCTCGAGTTCGCCAGGCCGCGGGCGCTGGCGATCGAGCCGGTGTTGATGATCGAGCCGCTGTTCTGCTCGATCATCACCGGCAGGACGTGCTGGAGGCCGAGGAAGACCCCGCGGAGGTTGACGGCGATGACCTGGTCGAAGACCTCGATCGGGTACTCGACGATCGGCGTGATCGCGCCCTCGATGCCGGCGTTGTTGAAGAACGCGTCGATCCGCCCGTAGGCGTCGAGCGCGGCCTGCACGTAGCCCTGCGTGCCCTCGACGGTCGTGACGTCGGCGACGTGCGTCTCGACGCGCGCCCCGTCGGCCAGCCGCCCGCGCACCGCGTCGGCGGCGCGCGCGAGCGCCGCCTCGTCGCGGTCGACGAGCAGCAGCGACGCGCCCTCGCGGGCCATGATCCCCGCGGTCGCCGTCGCGATGCCGCCGGCGCCGCCGGTGAGCACGGCCACCTTGCCCTCGAGCCTCATCTCTCCCTCCTCCGCGGACAACCCTGGTCTCGGCGCCGACCCGCGCCGTGCGCCGCGGACCGTACGTCCACCGGGAGGCGGCCGCCTGCCGCGGGGCGCAGGATCAGTTGACCGTCCGTGCAGACGGCGCCGCGGCCGGGAGGTCGACCTCGACGGCGAGGCCGCCGAGCGCGGCGTCGCCGAGCGCGATCGCCCCGCCGTGCAGCGCGACCTGCTGGGCGACGATCGCCAGGCCGAGGCCGCTGCCGGGCGCGGTCGCGCCCGCGCCGCGCTCGAACGGCCGCAGGAGCCGCTCGCGCTCGGGCGCCGGCACGCCGGGGCCGTCGTCCTCGACGCGCAGGCGCACCCGGTCGCCGTCGCGGGCGACCCGCACCCGCACCCGCCCGCCGGGCCGCCCGTGGCGGGCCGCGTTGTCGAGGAGGTTGTCGAGGACGAGGCGCAGCCCGTCGGGCCAGCCGGTGACGCGCGCCTCGGTCTCGTCGGCGTCGAGCGCGACGGCGACGCCCGGGTGGCGGCGCCGGGCGGTGTGGACGGCGGCGTCGGCGAGGTCGGCGAGGTCGACGGGCTCGCGCGGCAGCCGCTGCGCGGCGTCGCCGCGGGCGAGCGCCTGCAGGCCCTCGAGGAGGTGGACGATCCGCTCCTGCTCGGCGGTCAGCTCGCCGATGAGCGCCTGGCGCTGGTCGGCGGGCAGGCCGGGGTTGCGGGCGAGCGTGTCGAGGTTCGCGCGCAGGCCGGTCAGCGGCGTGCGCAGCTCGTGGCCGGCGTCGGCGGCGAAGCGGCGCGTGGCCTCCAGCGCGCGCTCCATCGCCGCCGTCGACGCCCCGAGGCGGGCGAGCATGTCGTTCAGGGTCGCGGCGAGCGCGCGCACCTCGACCGGCCCGTCGTCCGCGGGCAGCCACGCGTCGAGGTCGGTGGCGCCGCGGACGCGCTCGGCCCCGGCCTGCAGGCGCCGCAGGGGCCGCACGGCGAGCGTCGTGAAGCCCCAGGCGGCCAGCGCGGTGACGGCGAGCGCGCCGAGCCCGGCGACGATGATGAGGCGGCGGGCGTCGGCGACGCGCGCCTCGACGGGCGCGAGGCTCGTGAGGAGCTGGACGCGGACGGGCGCGACGGGGCCGGAGACCGTGAGCGACCGCCACGGCTCGCCGTCGACGTCGATCGTCGCCAGCCCGTCGGCCTCGGGCACGGCGGGCGGGTCGTCGGGGACGTCGCCGCGACGGGCGACGACCGCGCCGTCGATCTCGAGCTGGACGAACGAGCCGCTGCCGCCGAGCAGGTCGTCGGCGGGGTCGACGGCGAGCGGCGTCGCGCGGCCGGGGCGCCCGCGGCCCGGCGGGCCGCGCCGCGGGTCGACGATCTCGGC
>JADGIB010000421.1 GCA_019683665.1 Solirubrobacteraceae bacterium | reverse complement strand
CCGCGCCGGGCGGGGGGCGGGCGGGGGGGCGCGCGCCCCCCGGCGCGGGGGGGCGGGGGCCGCCCGGGGGCGCCACGGACGCGCCTTGCGCGGCCCGCGCGGACCCCCTAGGTTCGTCGCTGCGGGGCCATCTGCCGGTCCGGGCGCCGCCACTGTCCCGACCGCACGGAGCCCCCATGTCCCGTTCTTCCCGCGCCCTCGTCCCGGCCGCCGTGGCCGCCGCGCTCGCCGCCGCCGCGGCCGGGCCCGCGTCCGCCGCGACACTCCACGGGGAGGTGCGCAGCGGCCACCGGGCGCTCGCCGGCCAGACCGTCGCCCTGCACCTGGCCGGCACCGTCCCCGGCCAGGCGACGACGCTGGCCGAGACGGTCACCGACCGCCGCGGCCGCTTCCGGCTGCGCTACGCCGCCCCGCCCGGCCGCGGCGCCGTCCTCTACGCGACCGCCGGGCCGGGCCGCGCGGTCCGCCTGGCCGCGAGCCTCGGGACGCCGCCGGTGCCGCGGCGCGTCGTCCTCACCGAGCTGACGACCGTCGCCGCCGGGTTCGCCTACGCCCAGTTCACCGAGCGCGGGCGGGTCGGCGGGCCGCCGCCGGGGCCGCAGAACGCCGCGCTCATGGCCGCCAACCTCGCCGACGCGCGCACCGGGCGGGAGGCGGCGACCGTCCGGCGGGCGCCGAACGGGGCGCAGACGACCACGCTGCGCAAGCTGCGCGCGCTCGCCAACGCGCTCGCCGGCTGCGCGCGGCGGGCGCGCGCGTGCGCGGCGCTCGACCGGCTCGCCGCCACCCCCGACGGCCGCCGCCCGGCGGGGACGCTGCAGGCGGTCGCGAACGTCGCCCGCCACCCGTGGCAGCACGTGCGGCCGCTCCACGCGCTCGCGCAGGCCCGCCCGGCGCCGTACCGCGGCGCGCTGCGCACGACCCGCAACCTCACCGACTGGCTGCTGCCGCTGCGCTTCGTCGGCGACGGCGTCTCGATCGACGGCCCCGGGAACTTCGCCATCGACGCCGACGGGCGCGTGTACGTGGCCAACAACTACGCGTTCACCCCGACCGACGCCGAGCCGACCTGCGGGAGCGACCTGCTGCCGGTCTTCGGCCCCGACGGCCGCTACGTCGCCGGCAGCCCGTGGCGGGGCGGCGGCCTCAGCGGCGCCGGGTTCGGCATCTCGTTCGACCCGGCCGGGCGGCTGTGGGTCGGCAACTTCGGCTTCGCCTCGCCGCCGCCCGGGTGCCCGCCCGAGCAGCAGCCGCCGCACGACACCGTCTCGGTCTTCGCGTCCGACGGCACGCCGCTGTCGGCGACCGGGTTCCGCGGCGCGCCCGACGACGCGCCCGCCCCGATCGACTGGCCGCAGGGGACGGTCGCCCACCCGGCCGGCGACGCGGTCTGGGTCGCCAACTGCGGCGACGGGCGGCTCGTGCGCGTCCCGACCGACGCGCCGAACGCCGCCGCCGCGTTCGACGTCGGCCTCGCGCAGGCGTTCGACATCGCGATCGACCACCAGGGGCTCGTGTACGCGACCGGGCTGGGCAACGACCGCCTGGCGATCGTGCGCCCCGACGGCACCCCGGTGCCCGGCTCGCCGCTGCAGGGCGCGCAGGCCGGCCTGGACCGCCCGATGGGGATCGCCGCCGACAGCGCCGGGAACATGTGGATCGCGAACTCGGCCCGGATGAGCCTCCCGTGCCCCGACCTCGACATGCGGCCGCGCGGGACGCCGTCGGTGTCGCTCGTCGCCGCCGGCGGGCGGCCGGTGACGACCGGCGCGACCGGGTTCACCGGCGGCGGGTTGACGATCCCGTGGGGGATCGCCGTCGACGGCAACGACAACGTCTGGGTCGCGAACTTCTCGGGGCGGCGGATCTCGCAGCTCTGCGGCGTGCCCGCGCGCGGGTGCCGGCCGGGGACGACGACCGGCGACCCGATCTCGCCCGACGACACCGGCTACGTCTTCGACGGCCTCGTGCGGCTCACCGGGATCCAGGTCGACCCGTCCGGGAACCTGTGGGTGGCGAACAACTGGAAGCGGGTGCCGGACGTCGCCGCGAACCCCGGCGGCTACCAGGTCGTCGTCTACCCGGGCGCGGCCGGGCCGCTGCGCACGCCGCTCATCGGCCCGCCGGTGCCGCTGCTCCCGCGCTGAGCCTCAGCC
>JADGIB010000059.1 GCA_019683665.1 Solirubrobacteraceae bacterium | reverse complement strand
CGGGGCCGTCGCCGCCTGCGGCGGCACGAAGGTCACCGAGGACCAACCGACGACGCTGCCGCCGATCACGGTCTCCGAGGCCGACGCGCGCGGCCTCGAGGGCGCCGCCGACGCCCCCGCCTCCGACGACGAGGACGACGAGGACGACGAGGACGAGGACGCCGGCACCGCGACGGCGCCGACGACCCCGTCGGACACCGGCGCGGCGGCCGGCGGCGGCGCGACCGGCGGCTCCACCGGCGGCGGCGCGACCGGCGGGTCGACGGGCGGGTCGACGGGCGGCGCGACCGGCGGCTCCACCGGCGGCGGCGCGACCGGCGGGTCGACGGGCGGCGCGACCGGCGGCTCCACCGGCGGCGGCGCCACGGGCGGCGGCGGCGGTGGCACCGGCGGCAGCACCGGCGGCGGCGACACCGGCGGCGCCGGCTTCGAGGACTTCTGCGCCCAGAACCCGGGCGCCTGCTGAGGCGCCCGCCCGGCGGGCGCGGGCACGCACGCGGGGCGGGCGACGGCCGCCGCCCGCCCGCTCAGGCCGGCGCGGCCGCTACGGCGTCGAGATCAGCGTCGCCGAGTACGTCAGGCGCGCCGTGCGGTAGACGCAGTTGTACTGCGTGAGCTGGTTGAGCTCCTGCGACGTCTGGAGCTGGTTGACGCTCGGGTCCGAGCACTTCTCGGTGCGGCTCGCGCGCCACGAGTACGTGTTCGGCAGGCCGGTCGCCAGCGCCGGGGCCCACGTCGGGACGTTCAGGGCCACGATGTCGCCCTTCTTGACCTCGATCGTCTCGGCCAGCGGGAACTGGACCGTTTTGCCGAAGTACGGGGTCAGCTTCACGATCGGGCTGAGCGCGATCGTGCGGGCGCGGCGCTTCGTGCCGGTCGTCAGGATCGCGATCCCGGCCTGCGCCTCGCCGCCGTAGTTGTCGGTGAAGAACTTCACCTGCGACTTGCCGCGGCGGCCGGTCTGCGGATCCCGGGTCGGCTTCGTGCCCGGGTTGCCGAGCGTGATCGTCCAGGCCACGATGCGCCCGTCACGCGGGATCCGGTAGGCGCCGTTGCCGTTGCCGACCGACTGCTGGTAGCCGGTCGTGCGGGTGACGGCGATGCAGTTCTCCGGGCAGGCGGGCTTGCCCTGCGCCTGGTCGGCGGCCGGCCCGATCTCGGTGATCGTCGCCGTCGCAGGCTGGGCCGCCAGGAGCGCGGTGCCGGCGACACCGGCGAGGGCGCTGAGGATGCGGGCTGGTCGGGACATCGCTGCAATTGAACACCACCCGAGCCCCGTTGTTGCGCTCCGTACACTCCGCCCGGCGCATGGCAGCCATCGAGACGGAGGGGCTGGAGCGGACGTTCAAGGGCGGCCTCACCGCCGTCGCCGGCGTCGACCTCGCCGTCCGCGAGGGCGAGGTCTATGGCTTCCTCGGGCCCAACGGGGCCGGGAAGACGACGACCGTCCGCATGCTCGTCACGCTCCTGCGCCCCACCGGCGGGCGGGCGACGGTCGCCGGTCACGACGTCGCCCGCGAGCCCGACGCCGTCCGCCGCCGCATCGGCGTCGCGCTCCAGGAGGCCGCGCTCGACCCGCTCATGACCGGCCGCGAGCTCGTCGAGCTGCAGGCGACCCTGCACGGCATCTCCCCCGCCCGCGTCCGCGGCCGCGCCCGGGAGCTGCTCGAGCGCGTCGACCTCCTCGACGCCCAGGACCGCCGCGTCGGCACCTACTCGGGCGGGATGAAGCGGCGCCTCGACCTCGCGCTCGCGCTCATCCACGAGCCCGCCGTCCTCTTCCTCGACGAGCCGACGACCGGCCTGGACCCGGTCTCGCGGATGACGCTGTGGGACGAGGTCCGGCGGCTGAAGGCGGCCGGCACGACCGTCTTCCTCACGACCCAGTACCTCGAGGAGGCCGACCAGCTCGCCGACCGGGTCGGGATCATCGACGGCGGCCGGCTCGTGGCCGAGGGCACGCCCGCCGAGCTGAAGGCCGAGGCCGGCCACGCGCGCCTCGACCTCACCTTCGCCGCCGGCGGTGACGGCCCCGACCTCGAGGCGGCCGCCGCCGCGCTGCGGCCCTTCGGCACCCCGGCGCCCGGGACGGACGGCACCCACCTGCGCCTCGCGCTGCCCGGCGGCGCCGCCGAGATCGCCCCGATCGTGCGGGCGCTCGACGAGGCCGGCGTCGAGCTCCGCGGCCTCCAGGTCGTCCAGCCCACCCTCGACGACGTCTTCGTGGCCCGCACCGGCCACCGCCTCGACCCCGAGGAGCCGCGCGCCGACGCGGCCGCCGGACCGCGATGACCCGCGTCGTCGCCGCGCTCGCGCGGCGCGCGCTGCGCACGACCGCGCGCCGGCCGCAGTTCGTCGCCCCGCTCGTCCTCTTCCCCACGCTCTTCCTCGCCGCGAACGTCGGCGGGCTGACCCGCGCGACGAGCCTGCCCGGCTTCCCGCCCGTGCCGAGCTTCCTCGACTTCCAGCTCGCCGGGTCGCTCACCCAGGCGCTCCTGCTCGGCGGGGTCGCCTCCGGGATCGCGATCGCGCTCGAGATCGAGATGGGCTTCTTCGACCGCCTCCTCGCCGCCCCGATCCCGCGGGTGGCGATCGTCCTCGGCCGCCTGTGCGCGGCGGCCGTCGTCGCCCTCGGCCAGGTCGCCTGGTTCCTGGCCGTCGACCTCGCCTTCGGCGGGTCGGTCGAGGGCGGGCCGCTCGGCGCGCTCGCCGTCGCCGCGATCGGCGTCGTCGCCGGCGTCGGCTTCGGGGCGACCGGGATCACGATCGCGCTCCTGGCCCGCAACGTCGCCACCGTCCAGGGCGTCTTCCCGCTCGTGTTCGTGATCCTGTTCGGGTCGTCGGCGTTCTTCCCCCGGGACCTGCTCCAGTCGCCGGCCCGCGAGGTCGCCCGCTACAACCCGCTCAGCCTCATCGCCGACGGGCTGCGCGACCCGCTCGTCGGCCCCGTCTCGGCCGGGCCGGTGCTCGAGGGCCTGGCCGCGGCCGGCGGCGTCGCCGTCGTCATGACCGCCGCGTGCGTCCTCGCCCTGCGCCGGAGGCTGGCCCGCGCATGACCGGCCGGGCGCGCATCGTCCTGTGGCTCGGCCGCCGCGGCCTCAACGAGGTCCTGCGCGTGCCCGGCGCCTCGATCCCCGGCGTGCTGGCCCCGACGATCTTCCTGCTGGGCCTGACGAGCATGTTCGGGGCCGCCGCGCGGCTGCCCGGGTTCACCGCCGACGACTTCGCGACGTTCATCGTCCCGGTCGGGATGCTCCAGGGCGCGGCGTTCAGCGGCGCGGCGACCGGCGTGAACCTCGCGCGCGACATCGAGCGCGGCTGGTTCGACCGGCTGCTCCTCGTCCCCGCGCCGCGGCTGACGCTCCTGGCCGGGATCGTCGCGTCCGCGGCGCTGCGGTCCCTGCTGCCGTCGTCGGTCGTGTTCGCCGCCGGGCTGCTCATCGGGGTCCCGTGGCCGGGCCTCGGCGCGACCGCGCTCGCGTTCGCGCTCGTCATGGGCCTCGCGCTCGGCCTCGCCTGCTACGCGACCACGCTCGCGCTCGCCTTCCGCACCCAGCAGGCGGCGCCGCTCATGCAGATGGGCGGCTTCGTCCTCGTCCTCTTCACCCCCGCCTTCGCCCCCGAGGACCTGCTCGCCGGGTGGATGCACGCGATCGCGACGGTCAACCCGGTCACCTACGTCCTCGAGGGCGCGCGCCAGGGGTTCGTCGGCGACGTCACGTGGCCGCGGACGTGGCCCGCGCTCGCGGCGCTCGGCGGGATGCTCGCGCTGCTGGGCTCGCTGGCGGTCCGGGGCATGCGCCGGACCGGACGGTGAGCGCCTCCAGCACCTCGGCCGCGAAGACCGCGTGGCCGTACGCGTTCAGGTGCGTGAGGTCGGCGCTGTAGATCGACGGGTCGGCGGAGACCGGGTGCGACATGCCGTCGAGGTGGATGGCGCCGTGGCGCGCCGCGACCGCGGCGGCGCGGTCGGCCAGCGCCCGCAGGCGCCGGCGCAGCGGCGCGGCGTACGGCTCGGGGACGAGCCCGGCGGCGGTGATGTCGAAGAGGCTGAACGTGATGACGTCGGCGCCCGCGCCGCGCAGCGCGCCGACGATCGCGTCGAGCGCCGCCTCCACCCCGCCGGCGTCGAACGCCGGGGCGAGCAGGTCGTTGCCGCCGGCGCTGACCGCCGCCAGGTCGGGCCCGAACGCGAGCGCCGTGTCGAGCTGGCGGTCGCGGACCTCGGCGGCGACGAGCCCGCGCTCGCCGAGGTTTCGGTAGGCGAGGCCGGGCCGCGCCCGGTCGAGCGCGGCGGCCCAGCCGCCGTCCGGGTGGCCCTCGACCGGGTCGCCGACCCCGGCGGCGATCGAGTCGCCCAGGACGGCGAAGCGCCGCCACGGCGCGGTCGCGAGCGGGTCGGTCACGTCGTCCATCATCGGCTCCCTTCGGGGACGGTCCCGGCCGCGACGGGCGCCGCGGCGGGACGGATGAGCGCCAGCCCGGCGACGCCGGCGGCGAAGGCCGCCGCGCCGCAGAAGGCGTAGACGGCGGTGAAGTCGCCCAGCGCCGGCGCGGCCGGCATGAGCAGCGCCAGCACGGCCACGCCGAGCGCGCCGCCGACCTGGCGGGCGGTCGTGTTCAGGCCGGTCGCGTCGGCGAAGCGGGCCGGCGCGACGGCGAGCGCCGCCGCCGTCGACGTCCCGGTGGCGAGGAGGCCGGTCCCGATCCCGATCGCGACGCCCGCCGGCAGCCACAGCGACCAGAGCTGGTCGCGCGGCTCGAGCGCGACGGCGACCCACAGGGCGCTGGCGGCGAGCACGAGCCCGCCGGCCGCGACGAGCGGGCCGGGGCCGACGCGCTCGGCGACCCGCCCGCCGGCGACCGCGGCCAGCGCGGCGACGATCGCCGCCGGGGTCATCGCCAGGCCCGCCTCGAGCTCCGAGTAGCCCCACAGGCGCGTCAGCACGAGCACGCCGAGCAGCAGCCAAGGGAACAGCGACGCGCCGTAGAGGAGCGAGGCGACGTTCGCGACGGCGAACCGGCGCGCGCGCCACAGGCCGATCTCGACGGCGGGGACCGGCCGGCGGGCCGAGCGGGCCAGCGCCGCGGCGACGAGCGCCGCCCCGCCGCCGACGGCGAGCAGCGTCGCCGGCGAGCCCCAGCCCCAGCCGCCGCCCTCGGTCAGCCCGGCGACGACGGCGCCGATGCCGGCGGCGAGCAGCGCCGTGCCCAGGAGGTCGGGCAGCGGCGGGCGCACGCCGTTCGTGGCCGGCGCCGGGAGCGTGCGCCACGCGGCGAGCGCGAGCCAGGCGCCGAGCGGGACGTTGACCACGAAGACGGCCCGCCAGCCGAACGCGTCGACGAGGACGCCGCCGACCGCCGGCCCGGCGGCCGCGGCGAGGGCCGAGCTGGCCGCCCACGCGCCGACGGCGGCCGAGCGCCGGGCGGCCGGGACGGCGACGAGCAGCACGGCCAGCGAGGCGGGGATCATCGCCGCCGCCCCGGCGCCCTGGAGCGCGCGGGCGCCGGCGAGCAGGCCGAGGGACGACGCGGCCGCGCACGCGGCCGACATGAGCGTGAACAGGCCCACGCCGGCGACGAACAGCGCCCGCAGCCCGACGACCGCGGCGAGGCGGCCGGCGCCGGCCAGCAGGCCGGCGAACGCGACCGCGTAGGCGCTGATCACCCACGACAGGTCGCCGATGGACGCGGCCGCGAAGTCCCGGCCGAGGTCGGCGATCGCCAGGTTGGCGATCGTCGCGTCGAGCATCGCCAGGAACGTCGCCCCGGCGGCGATGGGCAGCACCCGCATGGCGCGTCCTCCCGCGCTGAACTAACTATACGAACGGTCGTACTATTATCTGCCCATGCCCGACGTGTCAAGCTGGGCGGCGATGACGACGACCGACGGACGGCTCCTGCGCGGCGAGCAGACCCGGCGGGCGATCCTCGAGCGGGCCGCCGAGATCGCCACCGTCGAGGGCCTCGAGGGCCTGTCGATCGGCCGCCTGGCCGGCGAGCTCGGCGTCTCCAAGAGCGGCGTCTTCGCGCACTTCGGCTCCAAGGAGGAGCTGCAGCTCGCGACGATCGAGCGCGCCCGCGAGGTGTTCATCGAGCGCGTGATCGAGCCCGCGCTGCGCGAGCGCGGCCTGGCCCGCCTGTGGGCGATGTGCGAGAACCGGATCGCCTACGCGAAGGCCCGCGTCTTCCCCGGCGGCTGCTTCTTCTACGCCGCCGAGATGGAGTTCGGCCCCCGTCCCGGCCGGGTCCGCGACGCGCTCCGGCGCGAGAAGGCCGCGTGGTGGGCCTGGCTCGTGGGGACGATCGAGCGCGCCCGCGACGCCGGGGAGCTCGAGCCGACCGTCGACGCCGAGCAGCTCGCCTTCGAGCTCGACGCGTTCGTCGGGGCCGCGAACGCCGACGCGCTCCTCGACGACGACCCGGTCGCCTTCGACCGCGCCCGCGCCGCGATGCGCGCGCGGCTGCGCGCCGTGGCGACCGACCCCGAGCGCGTCGGCTGAGCCCGGCTCCGGGCGGCGTCAGCGCCCGGTGAACACCGCGTGCCCGGGGCCGCGGTCGAGCAACGACCGCACCGCCCGGCGCCGGTCGTCGGTCGCGAACAGCGCCGACGACGCCTGGGGGACGGCGTCGGCGCGCGGGGAGGCCGCCGCCGCCGCCGACGCCGCCGGAGACGACCCGGCCCTCGGCGCGGACCAGGAGCCCGCGCGGCGGCGCGTCGCGCCGCGCGTCGCGATCCGCGCGAAGCCGTCGATGACCGCGTGGTCGACGAGTTCAGCGGCGGGTGATGTCGTCAGGACCGCGAGCGGGCCGTCGCGCTCGAGGCGCAGCGGCATGGTCGGCGCGACGAGATAGGGTGCGCGCGCATGGAGCCCGACCGCGAGCTCATCGAGAGCGCGATCCGCCACCTGGCGTCGATCGAGCGCGGGTCCGCGTCCGAGGGCGAGCGGGAGGCGGCCGAGTGGATCGCCGCCCGCCTGCGCGAGGAGGGGCTCGAGCCGTCGGTCGACGGCCACCCCGCCCACGGCGGCTACTGGTGGCCGCTCGGGGTCGCGTGCGCGGTCGCGGGCGCGGCCGGGCTGGCGGCGGGCCGCGGCGGGCGCCGCCGGCGGGCGCTGGCCGCCCTGGCCGCCGGGGCGTCGGCGGCGGCGATCTGGGACGACCTCGTCATCTGGCGCCACTGGACGCGGCGGCTGGCCGGGCGCCGGCGGCGGACGTGGAACGTCGTCGCCGAGGCCGGCGACCGCTCCGCGGCGCGCACGCTCGTCGTCGTCGCCCACCACGACGCCGCCCACGCCGGCGCGATCTTCGACCCGCGCCTGCCCGACGCGATCGACGCGGCCGCCCCGTGGGTGTTCCAGAAGCTCGACACGTCGCCGCCGCTCATGTGGCTCGTCTTCGGCGGGCCGCTGCTCGTGGCGGCGGGCGCGGCGAGCGGCCGCCGGCGGCTGCGGCGGGCGGGGACGGCGCTGTCGCTCGCCTGCGCGGCCGCGTTCGCCGACATCGGGCTGCGCGGCGTCGTCCCGGGCGCCAACGACAACCTCTCCGGCGTCGCCGTCGTCCTCGCGCTCGCCCGCCGGCTGCGCGAGGAGCCGGTCGACGGGCTGCGCGTCCTGCTCGTGTCGACCGGCGGCGAGGAGGCCTTCGAGGAGGGCATGCAGGGCTTCGCCCGCGACTGGTGGCCGCGGCTGCCGCGCGAGACGACCGACGTGCTCGTCGTCGACACGGTCGGCTCGCCGCACCTGACGCTGCCCGAGCGCGAGGGGATGCTGCGCCCCTACCGCTACGACCCGGGGCTGAAGGACACCGTCGAGCGGGCCGCGCGCGAGGTCGGCGTCGAGATCCGCCGCGGCCTGAAGTTCTCGTTCGGCTCCGACGCCCTCATCGGCGTCCGCGACGGCTACCGCACCGCGCTCATGGGCTCGGTCAACCACCGCAAGGAGCCGTCCAACTACCACTGGCCGACCGACCACGCCGACAACGTCGTCTACGAGACCGTCGTCGACGCCGCCAAGGTCGTCGAGCGGACCGCCCGGATCCTGGCCCGCGACGGCTGATCCTCACCCTCAGGTCGAGGGTGAGGATCCGGCGGCTCAGGCCCCGGTCTCGGCCTCGGACCGCGTCTCGGCCAGGTGCGCGCGGGCGGCGGCGATCGCCTCGTCGCGCGTGGCGACCTCCCCCGCGAACGTCGCCTCGGCCAGCTCGGCGAGCAGGCGGCCGAGCAGCGGCCCGGGCTCGATCCCCAGCTCGCGGGCGAGCTCGTCGCCGCGGACCAGGACCGGCGGGCGCGTCTCCCCCGCCCGCCAGCGCAGCGCGTCGCCGACGATGTCGCGCGCGAGCGACAGGTGGCGGGCGATCGCCTCGTCGGCCTTGCGCCCGCGGGTCGCGAGGCGGTCGGCGACCGACAGCAGCGTCACGTCGACCTCGACCGGCTCGGTCGTCGTCAGGTAGCGGTAGACCGCGCGCCGCGGGAGCGCCCCGCGCTCGTCGCGCTCGTGGGTGAGGAAGCCGAGGCGCAGGTGGTGGCGGGTGAGCGCGGCGACGTGCGTGCGCAGCGCGTCGCTCGCGCGCAGCGCGGTCAGCCGGCGGCGGACGAGCGCGGCCCCCTCGACGTCGTGGCGCGGGAAGCCGAGCACCTCGCCGTCGTCGCCGATCGCCCGCGTCTGCGGCTTGGCCGCGTCGTGCAGGAGCGCGCCGAGGCGCAGCGCGTCGCCGCGGGTCAGCCCGTCGGCCAGCGGCTCGGCGAGGAGGGCCCGCAGCCGGGCCGCGTGGATCTCGTCGAAGACGGCCGCCGGGTCGGCCTGGAGGCGCAGCGTCTCGTCGAGGACCTCGAGCGTGTGGTCGTGGACGTCGGCGTGGTGGTAGCGGTTCTGCTCGACGCCGCGCATCGCGCTCAGCTCCGGCAGCACGTGCTCCATGAGCCCGAGCTCCTCCATGAGCGCCAGCCCGGCCCGGATCCGCGGCGCCGCCACGATCCGCTTGAACTCGGCGAAGACCCGCTCCCCGGCGACGGCCGCCAGCTCGGGCGCGTGGGCGCGGGCCAGCCGCGCCGTGTCCGCCTCGACCTCGAGCTCGAGCTCGCACGCGAACCGGGCGACGCGCAGGGCCCGCAGCGGGTCGTCGGCGAACGACCGCGGCCCGACCGCCCGGGCGCGGCGCGCCTCGAGGTCGGCGCGGCCGCCGAACGGGTCGGCCAGCTCGCCGCCGCCGACCGGCTCGGCCATCGCGTTGATCGTCAGGTCGCGCAGCGCGAGGTCGGCCTCCAGCGAGCCGCCGCGCAGCGGGCTCACGTCGATCTGCCAGGCGTGGCCGGGCCCGACGACCCGCCAGGTCCGGAACGGCCCCGACAGCTCGAAGCGGGCCGCGCCCGGCCCGGCCGCGCGGGCGAGCGCGGCCGCGGCCGCCTTCGGCTCGCCGTCGACGACGACGTCGAGGTCGAGCACCTCGCGGCCGAGGAGCCGGTCGCGCACCGCGCCGCCGACGACCCACGCCGGCCGGTCCGCCAGCGCCGCGGCGGCCAGCTCGACCGGGCCGCTCATTCCCGCGCCGGCTCCCCGTCGCGGACGTAGGCGCGCCGGGTGCGCGGCAGCAGGCCGCAGGTGATCTCGTAGTTGATCGTGCCGATCCGCCGCGCGACCTCCTCGGCGAGGATGCCGTCGCCGATGAGCGTCGCCTCGTCGCCCGGCTCCACGTCGGAGTCCAGGCCGACGTCGACGGTGAGGTTGTCCATCGAGATCGTCCCGGCGACCGGGTAGCGGCGCCCGCGGATCACGACGTCGCTGTTGTTCGACAGCGCCCGCCGCCAGCCGTCGCCGTAGCCGATCGGCAGCGTCGCCAGGCGCGTCGGCTCGTCGGCGACGAACGTCCGCCCGTAGCCGGCGCTCTGCCCCGGCTCGCAGCGCTTGACCGTCGCGACGTAGGAGCGCAGCGTCAGCGCCGGGCGCAGGCCGTGCCCGGCCGGGTCCTCGCCGAACGGGTCGAGACCGTAGATCGCGATCCCGCAGCGGACCATGTCGAAGTGGCTGGCCGGCTCGCGCAGCGTCGCGGCGCTGTTGGCGGCGTGGAGGATCAGCTCGGGGCGGCGCTCCTTGTGCGGCAGCGCCCAGGCGCGGAAGCGCTCGAGCTGCTCGCCGAAGAAGCGGTCGCCGCGCTCGTCGGCGGTCGCGAAGTGGGTCCACAGGCCGACCGCCCGCTCGCCGAGCGCCTCGACGACCTCGTCGGCCCGGCGCGGGTCGCGCGTGCCGAGCCGGCCCATGCCGGTGTCGAGCTTGACGTGGACGCGGGCGTCGCGGTCGCCCAGGCGGCGCAGGAAGCGGGTGCTCCAGGCGGCGATCTCGGCGCCGGCGTCGAGCGCGCGGTCCAGCTCCTCGTCGTCGAGGGCGCCGAAGGCGATGATCGGCGCCTCGATGCCGCCCTCGCGCAGCCGCTGGGCCTCGGTGCCGGTCACCACCGCCACCCGGGCGGCGCCGCCGGCCAGCGCGGCGCGGGCGCACGGCACCGCGCCGTGGCCGTAGCCGTCGGCCTTCACGACGGCGCACAGGGCCGTGGACGGGCCGAGGTGCGCGCGCAGGCGCGCGACGTTGGCCTGCACGGCGGCGAGATCGACTCGCGCCTCAGCTCGCGGCACGCCGGCGGATCACTCCCCGTGGAGGGCCTGCAGGACGTCGAGGCGCGTCACGACGCCGACGAACCGTCCGTGCTCGACGACCGGCAGGCGGTTGTGCTTGTGCTTGGCGATGAGCGCCGCCGCCTCCTCGACCTCGGCGTCCGGCTCGACCGTCACCGGGTCGGGGGTCATCATGTCGGCGACCGTCGAGGCGAACGCCTTGCGCAGCCGCTCCTCGAAGTGGCGCAGCGGCTCGAGGTAGACGATCCCGCCGAAGAGCTGGATGTAGTGCGGGAGGTGGAGGTCCCCGTTCTCGTCGGGGATGACGAGGTCGTCCTCCGTGATGATCCCGACACAGCGCCCGCCCTGGTTGACGACGGGCACCCCGGGGAGGTCGTGATCGCGCAGCAGGCGGATCGCGTCCTCGACCGAGGCATCGGGGTCGACAGTCGGGACGTCGACCTCCATGATCTCGCGCACCTTCATGGGCCACGAAGGCTACATCCACCCCCGGCTCGTCCTCCTCGCCGGCGCCGCCGGCTGCGTCGACGCCGCGTCGTTCCTCGGGCTGCAGGAGGTCTTCACCGCCAACCAGACCGGCAACACGGTCCTGATCGGCATCGCGCTCGGCCGCGGCGAGTGGGCGGCCTTCGGGCGCTGCGGCACCGCGATCGGCGGGTTCTGCGTCGGCGTCGCCCTGGCCGCGCTCGCGCTGCGCGGGGGCGGCCGCGGCTGGAGCGGGCGCGTGACCGGCGTCCTCGTCGCCGAGGCGGTCCTGCTCGCCGCCACCGCCGCGCTGTGGGCGCCGCTGGGCGCGATCGGGCTCATCGGCCTGACCGCGGCCGCGATGGGCATGCAGAGCGCGGCCGCCCTCCACGTCGCCGTCCCGGGCGTGACGACGACGTTCATCACCGGCTCGTTCACCCGGGTCGCGACCGGCCTCGTGACGCGGGGCCGCGCCGAGGCGACGCCGGCGGCGTCGGTCCTCCTCTACGTCGCCGGGGCGTTCGCGGGGGCGTGGCTGAGCCGCGACCTCAGCGAGGCGACCGGCCTCGTCGTCGGCGCCGCGGTCGTGGCCGTCGCCGTCGCCCCGTGGCCCGGCCGGCTCAGGCGCCGGCCGTCCAGGCGCGCGGCAGCGCCGCGATGACGTCGGAGGCGACGACGCCGTCGGCGGCGCCGACCCGCACCGCGGCCAGCCGGCCGGCGCGGCGGTGCAGCTCGACGCCCGCGCACGCGGCCGCGAACGGGTCCAGGCCGCGGGCGAGCATCGCCGCCACGACCCCGGAGAGCACGTCGCCGGTGCCGGCGGTCGCCAGCGCCGGGGCGTCGCCGCGGCTGACCCCGACGCGCCCGTCGGGGGTGGCGACGAGCGTGTCGTCGCCCTTGAGGACGACGACCGCCCCCGAGCGGCGCGCCGCCTCGCGGGCGAACCACAGCCGCCGGCGGCCGATCTCGGCCGACTCGGCCTCGAGCAGCCGCCCGAGCTCGCCGGCGTGCGGCGTGAGGACCGCCGGCGCCGGCCGCGACGCGAGCGCGTCCAGGCGCCCGGCGTGCGCGTTCAGCCCGTCGGCGTCGAGCACGAGCGGCACCGGCGCCTCGGCGGCCAGCCGCCGCGCGAGCGCCTGCGCGGGCTCGGCGCGCCCGAACCCGGGGCCGACGACGAGCGCCCCGCCGCGCCGGCCCGCCTCGGCCAGCACGGCGTCGGCCCCGTCGGCGGTGAGCGCGCCGTCCGCGTCGGGCAGCGGCAGCGACATGACCTCGAGCAGGCGCACCTCGAACACCGCGTTCAGCGAGGCGGGGACGGCGACGCTCACGTAGCCGGCGCCGGCGCGCATCGCCGCCTCGGCCGCCATCGACGGCGCCCCGGTCAGCCCGCGCGAGCCGCCGCAGACGAGGACGTGGCCGGAGGAGAACTTCGTCGACTCGGCCCCGCGGCGCGGCACGCCGGCGAGCGCGTCCTCGCCGATGAGGCCGGCGCTCGGCGCGGCCGGGCCGCCGTCGGGGATGCCGATCGGGATGACGTGGACGGCGCCGGCGTGGCGCTTGCCGGGCGCGACCCACAGGCCGGGCTTCGCCCCGTGGAAGGTGGCGGTGGCGACGGCGCGGACCGCGGGCCCGGCGACCTCGCCGGTCGTCGCGTCGACGCCGGAGGGGACGTCGGCGGCCACGACGGGCAGGCCGCTCGCGGCGAGCGCCCGGACCGCCTCCCCCACCGTGCCGCGGACCTCGCCGGCGAAGCCCGTGCCCAGCAGCGCGTCGACGGCGCCGGCGGCCCCGTCCAGGCAGGCCGGGTCCCACGGCTGCACGGCCACGGTCAGGCGGCGCAGGTTCTCGGCCGCGTCCCCGGCCACCTTCGCGCGGTCGCCGGCGAGGACGACGCGCACCTCGCGCCCGGCCTCGTGCAGCAGGCGGGCGGCGACGAAGCCGTCCCCGCCGTTGTTGCCGGTGCCGCAGACGACGACGACCGGCCCGTCGGGGATCGCGCGGGCCACGACGTCGGCCAGCCCGCGCCCGGCGCGCTCCATGAGGTCCAGCGACGGGATGCCGCGCTCCGCGATCGCCCAGCGATCGGTGTCGCGCATCTCCTGGGCGGTGTAGAGCGGCTCCATGGTCAGGACACGAGGGCGACCGCGCCGGCGACGCCGCGCGAGTGGGTGAGCGAGACCTCGACCGTCCGGGCGCGGCCGGCGAGCGGGCCGTGGAGGACGACCCGGGGGCCGTCGTCGCCGCTGACGACCTCGATGTCCTGCCAGCTCCACGCCTCGAGCCGCAGCGCCTTCGCGACCGCCTCCTTGGCGCAGAAGCGGGCGGCGAGGTGCTGGGCCGGGCGGCTGCGGGCGGCGGCGTAGGCGCGCTCGCCCTCGGTGAACAGCCGCTCGGCGAGCCGCGGGCGCCGCTCGAGCGCCCGCTCCAGGCGGTCGATCTCGAGGAGGTCGAGGCCGATCGCCATCGCGCCCGCTACTCCACGGTGACGGTCTTGGCCAGGTTGCGCGGCTGGTCGACGTTCAGCCCGCGCCGGCGGGCGATCCCGTAGGCCAGCAGCTGCAGCGGGATGACCGCCAGCACCGGCTGCAGCATCCAGTCGGTGCGCGGGACGGCGAGGACCGACTCGGCGTGGCCGGTGATCTCCGCGTTGCCCTCGGTCGCGATCGCGATGACGTGCGCGCCGCGCGCGCGGACCTCCTGCATGTTCGAGACGACCTTGTCGAGCACGGGCGAGTCCGTCGCCACGCACACGACCGGCGTCATCTCGTCCAGCAGCGCGATCGGCCCGTGCTTCATCTCCCCGGCCGCGTAGGCGTCCGTGGCGATGTAGCTGATCTCCTTGAGCTTCAGCGCGCCCTCGAGGGCGACCGGCAGGCCGCTGTGTCGGCCGAGGAACAGGAAGAAGTCGGCCTGCCACCAGCGCTCGGCCAGCGCGTCGACCTCGGGCGCGAGCGTCTCCATCAGCTCGCTGACCTGCGAGGGCAGGTGCTTGACCTGGCCGACGAGCTCGGCGACCCGCTCGGCCGGGAGCGTGCCGCGCAGCTCGGCCAGGCGCAGCGCGAGCAGGAGCATGACCGCGACCTGGCAGGTGAACGTCTTCGTCGCCGCCACCCCGATCTCCAGGCCCGCGCGGGTGAAGAGCACGCCGTCGGCATCGCGCGTGGCCTGCGACCCGCGGACGTTCGTCACGGCCAGGACGGTCGCGCCGCGCTCGCGCGCCAGGCGCATCGCCGCCAGCGTGTCGGCCGTCTCCCCCGACTGCGTGATCCCGATCACGAGGTCGCCCGCGCCGACGATCGGGTCCCGGTAGCGGTACTCGGAGGCGATCTCCACCTCGACCGGCACCCGCGCCCACCCCTCGATCGCATACCGGCCGATCAGCCCCGCGTGGTAGCTCGTCCCGCAGGCCACGACGACGATCCGCCGCGCGCCGGCCAGCAGC
>JADGIB010000420.1 GCA_019683665.1 Solirubrobacteraceae bacterium | reverse complement strand
CGGCGTCGACGGCTTCAGCGTCGCCGGCGAGTGGTACGTCGGCCGGCCGCTGCTCGTCGCCGAGAACGACTACGCGCTGCGCCTCTACAACGGCGACACCGGCGTCGTCGTCGCCCGCGGCGACGACGTCCTCGCCGCCTTCCCGCGCGCCGGGGCGCTGTTCGAGGTCCACCCGAGCCGCCTCGGCGCCGTCGAGACCGTCCACGCGATGACGATCCACAAGAGCCAGGGCTCCCAGTTCGGCACCGCCGCGGTCGTCCTGCCCGACCCGACCTCGCGCCTGCTGACCCGCGAGCTCCTCTACACGGCGGTCACCCGCGCCCGCGAGACCGTCGTCCTCGTCGGCACCGAGGCGGCCGTGCGCACCGCCGTCGAGCGCCCGGCCGCGCGCGCGTCGGGCCTGCGCGCGAGGCTGTGGGGCGCGGACGTCTGAGCGGGGACCGGTCAGCTCGCGGCCCGGAACTGGTCGAAGCGGATCTCGAGCCGCTCGGGGTCCGGGCGGTCCGCCCGGCGGCGGGGCAGGGCGATCGCCTGGCCGTGGAAGCTCTGGAGACCGGTCCGCAGCATCGGCCCATCGACCTCATCCAGCAGGCGGCTGGCGATGTGCACGACCCCGTCCGGGTCGATGCCCATGACGTTGCGGTCCGTAGGCCAGGTGGTGGATGGCGCACAGGGCAATGCCGTTGACGACCGCCGCGGCGCCTGCCGGGTCGCGGTCTTCGATGATGTGCGCGGCCTGCAGCAGCGAGGACTCGCGCAGTGCGCAGACGGCGCAGCGCCCGCCGTACGCGCCGAGGACGAGCTGCCGGAACCGGTGCTGGTGGAGCCGCACCCGGGCCTCGCGCGTCGCGTACCGGCGGACCACCTCGTCGGATTGGAGGCCGAGATCGCCGACATCCCTGATCGGGAGCCCGGCTTCGAGGTGGACGACCCGCCGCGCGGGGTCGTCGCGGGTGACGAAGACCGGCGCGATCGGCACGTACTGTCCCGGGGCGACCCCGTGGAAGTAGATGAGCGGCACGGCGAGGCGCGCGGCGGCGCGCAGCGCCTGGTTGTCGCGCTCGGCGAGCGCTCGAGCCTCGAACGTGTCCTGGCGGGGCGAGCGGTAGTGGTAGACGAACGCGCCGCTCTCAGGATCGAAGCCGTCCTCGTAGGGGGCGTCGCGACCGGGCTTGGGCGGAGCGGTGACGAGCGCGAGCGCGGCGGGACCCCGAGCCTCGCGCGGGCGGAAGATGCCGCTGTAGAACGAGCCGAGGCTCACCCGCCGACCCTCGAACTCGAACCCCTGGCGCAGCGCGCCGACCGGCACGAGGTCGTCGAACACCCGAGCGAGGGCCCGGACGTGATCCATCGCGGCCCGGCGGAGGTCCATGTCGCGCTCGTCGGCCATCGCCGCTGGGCAGCATCGGCGATCCGCCGGCGGCAGGCAAGACGTCTGACCAGGGACCGCATCGTTCGCCGTCCGCGGCGGTTAGGAAACGCGATGACGTTTCCGAGACTCCTCTGTGTCGGCTCCGCGCTGCTGGCCGCGCTCGCCGTCGCTCTGACCACCGCCTCCACCGCCAGCGCCCGCGTCACGATCGGCATCGGCCAGCAGACGATCGAGATCTTCCGCAGTCCCGAGTGGCGCGCCCTGAACGCGCCCGACGTGCGCTACGTCACGCCGTGGGACACCGCCTTCGACCCGGCCCAGCTCGACAAGCTCGACACGTGGATGACCGCGGCGCGCGAGGCGGGCGCCCGCGTCATGATCGGGTTCCACCGCTCGTACCGCAGCGAGCGCGACGCGAACCGGCTGCCGTCGCTGCGCGAGTACCGCCGCGCGTTCCGGGCCCTGCGCGAGCGCTACCCGGACGTGCGCACCTGGATCCCGTGGAACGAGGCGAACAACGCCGGCTCGCTCACCGGCCGCAACCCGAAGCGGGCGGCCGGCTTCTACAACGTCGTCAAGGCCGAGTGCCCGGGCTGCCAGGTCGTCGCCGGCGACGTGCTCGACCAGCGCAACCTCGAGTCGTGGCTGACGCGCTACAAGCGCCACCTGAAGACGCGCCCGACGATCTGGGGGCTGCACAACTACCACGACGCCAACCAGCGGATCGACCGCAGCACCCGGCTCATGCTGCGCCTCACGCGCGGTCAGCTGTGGTTCACCGAGACCGGCGGC
>JADGIB010000419.1 GCA_019683665.1 Solirubrobacteraceae bacterium | reverse complement strand
GGGCGCGGCCTGGGGCGAGCCAGAGCGGCGCGGTGCTGGGCGGCGGGGGCATCGGGCTGCTCCCCTACCCGGCGCGCGGGCGCGCTATCCCAGGCCGCGCACGAGCTCGGGGGTGAGCGCGCCCGGGCTGTCGACGACGGCGGCGGCGAGGGCGAGCGCGTCCTCGGCGGGCGGCAGCTCGGCGTTCGGGACGGCGACGACGGTCATGCCGGCCGCCGCGGCGGCGCGGATGCCGTTCGTCGAGTCCTCGATCGCCACGCACCGGGCGGGGTCGGCCCCGAGACGGCGCGCCGCCTCGAGGTAGACGTCGGGCGACGGCTTGCCGCGGGCGACCTCCTCGGAGGAGACGGTCGCGGCGAAGCGGTCGGCGATCCCGGCCTCGGCGAGCACGAGGTCGATGATCGGCCGGTTCGACGAGGACGCCAGCCCGAGCGGCCAGTGGTCGGCCAGGGCGCGGACGGCCTCGACGGCGCCGGGGATGAGCGGCAGCCGCTCGCGGTAGCGGCACGCGATCTCGGCGACGACGGCCGGGCCGATCTCCTCGACCGGGAGCGGCACGCCGAGCTCGTCGCGCAGGTAGCGCGCCCACTCGGGCGAGCTCATGCCCATCATCGCCCGGGTCGCGTCGTCGCGCCACGTGCCGCCGGTGCGCGCGACGAGGTCGCGCCGGGCGGCGTCCCAGATGCCCTCGGACTCGACGATGACGCCGTCGAGGTCGAAGATGACCGCGTCCACCGCCCGCACGATACGCGCGCGGGCGGGGGCGCGGCGCCGCGGCTCAGGAGCCGACGGCCTCCTCGCGCGTGGGCAGGACCCAGTCCGGGCGCACGTAGTGGCAGGTGTAGCCGTTGGGGTTGCGCAGGAGGTAGTCCTGGTGCTCGGGCTCGGCCTCCCAGAAGTCGCCGGCCGGCTCGACCTCGGTGACGACCTTCCCCGGCCAGCGGCCCGACGCCTCGACGTCGGCGATCGTCTCCAGCGCGATGCGGCGCTGCTCCTCGTCGAGGTAGAAGATCGCCGAGCGGTAGCTGAGGCCGATGTCGTTGCCCTGCCGGTTCTTCGTCGTCGGGTCGTGGATCCGGAAGAAGAACTCCAGCAGCTCGCGGTAGGAGAGCTGCTCGGGGTCGAACACGATCTCGACCGCCTCGGCGTGGGTGCCGTGGTTGCGGTACGTCGCGTTGGGGACGTCGCCGCCGGTGTAGCCGACCCGGGTCGTGATCACCCCGGGGACCTTGCGGATCAGATCCTGCATGCCCCAGAAGCAGCCGCCCGCCAGGATCGCGGTCTCGGTCATCGCTTGCCTCCGTCTGGTTGCTCCCCTCCACCCTACTCCGGCGGCGTCCCGGCCCCGGGGAGCGCCCGCGTCCCCTCAGGCGAGCCGCACGCGCGCGCCGACCGGCGCGCCGCCGGGCGGGCGCGACGCCGCGCGCGGGGTTGCGTCAGACTGGCCCTCGGGGAGGGTGATGATCCAGGTTCGCGTACGACTCGGCACCGGACTCGCGCGGGTCGCCCCCGCGCCCAGGCTCTCCCTCGACCTGCCCGACGGCGCCACGGTGGCCGACGCGATCGCGTCGCTGGCGGCCGCGCGGCCGGAGCTCGCCCGCGCGCTGCGCTCCGCGCTGCCGGTCGTCGCCGGCGAGCACGCGCGCCCGGACCGGCCGCTGGCCGGCGGCGAGGAGGTCGCCCTGGTCACCCCGATCTCCGGAGGCACGTGACATGGCCATCGAGCCGCAGGCCCGCCCGGCCACCGCGTGGCGGACCGTGTTTGTCGACGCGTTCACCGACGGGCTGCTCGGCCCCGACGTCCCGATGGCCGACCCGGTCGCCGACGGCGCCCACGTCGTCGTCAACACCGCCCCCGGCTGCTGGGGCCCGATGATCACGCCGGCGATCCGCGGCGGCCACGAGGTCTGCCGGCCGGTCGCCGTCGAGGGCGCCGAGGTCGGCGACGCGATCGCGATCCGTATCCGCGACGTCGAGGTCACCTCGATCGCGACGTCGTCGGGCAACGACCGGCCGATGGACGGCCGCTTCAACGGCGACCCGTACTGCGCCGCGGTCTGCCCCGGCTGCGGCGCCGAGTGGCCGCAGACCCGCCTCGAGGGCATCGGGCCGCAGGCGGTCCGCTGCGCGAGCTGCGGCGCCGACGCCACCCCGTTCACGTTCACGTTC
>JADGIB010000418.1 GCA_019683665.1 Solirubrobacteraceae bacterium | reverse complement strand
TCATCTAGCGGCGCACCGTGCAGGAGCCGGTCACCACGTCGTGGCGGTCGGCCAGCACGCGCGCGTGGCGCGACGTGCACACGATGCGGTCGCGCTGGCCGTCGGCCGCGTTGACGATCGTGTGCCGGGCGCCCGCGACGAACGTGTCGTGCCCGGGGCCGCCGACGAGCAGCACCCGGCCCGAGCCGCGCGCCACGAGCCGGTCGTCGCCGGGCCCGCCCTTGGCGACGCCGTCGGTGCCGGCGACGTGGATGACGTCGTCGCCGAGGCCGCCGTACGCGACACCGGCGCGATGGCGCACGGCCAGGTGGTCGGCGCCCGGCCCGCCGAACAGCGTCCCGCCGCTCATCTGTGTCGTGAGGCGGTCGGCCCGCTCGGTGCCGTACCCCAGGCCCTTGGCGACGAGCCGCGGAACGCCGGCGCGCCGGCACGTCACCTGCAGCGCGACCTCCTTGCCGCGCGCGCCCGGCGTCGGGACGACCCGCGCGCCGTGCAGGCCCTCGGCGACCTTCACGCGCGCCGCGGCGCTCTCGGCCAGCGTCTCGGCGTGCATCAGCACGCTCCCCTGCGGGCAGCGCAGCCGCAGCGCGGCCGGCATCCGGCGGGTGCGCGTCTGCGTGGTCAGCCCGAACGTGCTGTCGCGCACCTCGGCGATCCCGGCGGCGGCCGCGGTTGCGCGCGCGGCGTCGGCGGCCGTGTCGCCGCTCGTGCTCGACACGCTGGTGCCCGACGTGTCCGTGGCGGGCTCGTCCGGGGACGGGCCGGCGTCGGTCACGGTGACGGCGTCCGGGGAGACGGCGTCGGTCTCTGTCGCGGTGGCCGTCGCGCCGCTCAGGACGACCTGGATCACCTTCGAGCTCGCGGGCGTCCACCCGCAGCTCTCCGAGCGCGACGGGCAGGCGGACGTGTCGCCCTGGTAGACGGCGTCGACCTGGTAGCTCCCGGGCGCCGGCGGGCGGAAGGTCAGCGTGGCCTTGCCGCTGGAGAACGGCGCCTGCGCGACCGGCTGGCCGTTCGCGCGCAGGACGGCGGCGCCCTTGGCGTCCGACGGCGAGATCGAGGCCGTGAACGTGAAGGTGTCGCCCGACGGGGTGCCGGCCTTCAGCGAGAGCGAGGTGATGCGCTGGATGCTCGTCGAGATCCCGCCGTGGCTGTCGCAGCCGTTGGAGTAGCTGCTGCCGTCGACGTCGCCGGTCGTGAACAGGACGCCGGCGGCCCAGTGGCGCGTCCCGCCCGTATCCCAGTTCGTCGCGGTCGCCGTGTAGCTCGCGGACGCCCACGCCTCGGTGACGGAGACGTCCTTGTCACTGCGGTAGTAGCAGTGGGACTTGACGCTGTAGCCGAGGGCGGTGTTCTGGGTCCAGCTCTTCGTGTCCCAGGAGCCGATCGACTTCTTGCCCGAGTGGCGCGACGAGGCGCACTGGTAGGGCGGGTTGCGCTTGCTGTAGGGCAGCACGCTCTGCTCGGACGGGCAGCCGTCCGCCATCGCGGCGCCCGGGGCCGCGAGGGCGGCCACGCCGACCGCGCCGGCGAGCAGGAGCATCGTGCTCGACCGTCTCATCCGTGAACTCCCCTTTGTGTCGGATGGTCCTGACGACGCGTCATTAGATCGGATTCGCGCGCCGCGCACTGTGGCGTCGGTCACGCCGCGGACATCAGCGCGGGCGCGGGCGGCCGTGCCCGCGCTCGTCCCGCGCCTCGCGGCAGTCGCGATGCGCGGGCCGCTCGAGCGGCGACGCGCAGCGCGTCGCACACGACGGGCACGGCCGCGGAGTCGGGCGGCGCCCGGCGCCGGGGCGGGGATGGCGGCGCTTCACGAGCGGCCCGCCCAGGCCCGCAGCTGCGGCAGCGGGTCGATCGGCCGGCCGCGCTGCCAGCCGCCCTCCCAGATCTCGATGTGCAGGTGCGGGCCGCTCGACGCGCCGGTCGAGCCGACCGCGGCGAGCACCGTCCCGGCCGCCACCGCCTGGCCGACCGAGACGGCGATCGAGCCGCGCCGCAGGTGGGCGAAGAAGTAGTCGCGCCCGTCGGCGCCGTCGAGCACGACGTAGTGGCCGGCGCCGCGGCGCTGGTGGTCGACGACGGCGACGGTCCCCGCGACCGGCGCGACGACCGGCGTGCCGGCCGCGGCGCTCACGTCGTGGCCCTGGTGGCGGTGGCCGGTGCGCTTGGCCCCGAACCCCGCGCCCCCGAGA
>JADGIB010000417.1 GCA_019683665.1 Solirubrobacteraceae bacterium | reverse complement strand
GGGGGGCGGGGGGGGGGGGGGGGGCCCCGCCCCCCGCCCGGCGGGCCCGCGGGGGGGGGGCGCGGCCCCCCGCGCCCACGAGGCGCTGGCGCTGCGCGAGCGCTACGGGGTGCGGCTCCACGTCGACGCCGCCTACGGCGGCTTCTACGCGCTGCGGGCCGGGCGCGACGGGGTGCCGGCCGGGCCGTACGCGGCGATCGGCCGCTGCGACTCGGTCGTCGTCGACCCGCACAAGCACGGGCTGCAGCCCTACGGGTGCGGGGCGGTCCTGTTCGCCGACCCCGGGGTGGGCCGCCTCTACCGGCACGACTCGCCCTACACCTACTTCACCTCCGGGGACCTGCACCTCGGGGAGATCTCGCTGGAGTGCTCGCGCGCGGGCGCGGCCGCGGCGGCGCTGTGGCTGACGCTGCGGGTCCTGCCGCTCGAGCCCGACGACGGGCTGGGCGCGATCCTCGGCGCCTGCCGGCGCGCGGCGCTCGCCCTGGCCGGGCGGCTGCGCGACGACGACCGGCTCGCGCTGCTCGTCGAGCCGGAGCTCGACATCGTCGCCTACCACCCGCGGCGGGCGTTGCTGTCGGCGGTCGACGCGGCGAGCGCGGCGCTGCTGGAGGCGGCGATGGCCGACGCCGGCGACCCGCTGTTCCTGAGCACGCTGCGGGTGGGGGCGGCGGCGTTCGCCCCCGAGGTGGCCCGCGACGCCGACGGGGCGCGGGTCCTGCGCAGCGTCCTCATGAAGCCCGAGCACGAGGACGCGGTCCCCTGGCTGCACGAGCGCCTGCGGGCGTTCGCGGCCGCCGTCTGAGCGAGGGGGGCGAGGTTCGCGCGCGCCCGCCCTCGGGTGGGCATGACCGACGACGCCTTCACCGTGCTGGTCGTCGAGGACGACGACGCGACGCGGACGTTCCTGGCCGACAACCTCGCCGCCGACGGCTACGACCTGCTGACGGCCGACAGCGCGCGCGACGGCCTGCGGCTCATCGAGCGCAAGTACCCGGACCTGGCCCTCGTCGACGTCGGGCTGCCCGACGGCTCCGGGCTCGACCTCGTGCGCCACGTGCGCGAGGCCGACGGCGCGGGCTCCGAGATCAACCCGCTGATGCCGCTGCTCGTCATCAGCGGGCGCGCCGCCGAGCTCGACCGCGTGCGCGCGTTCGAGCGCGGCGCCGACGACTACGTCCTCAAGCCGTTCAGCTACGGCGAGCTGCGGATGCGCGTCGCCGCGCTCCTGCGCCGGGCCCAGGGGCGGCGGGCGATGGGCCGCTGGCGGATCGGGGCGCTGACCGTCGACGTCGCGGCCCGGGACGTCCGTGTCGGCGGGACGCGGGTCGCGCTCTCGCAGAAGGAGTTCGCGCTGCTGCGGATGCTCGCGTCCGACCCGCACCGGGTCTTCACGAAGGCCGAGCTGCTGCGGACGATCTGGGGGCCCGGCCGGCTGGGGACGACGCGGACGCTCGACTCCCACGCCTGCCGGCTGCGCCACAAGCTGTCGGGGGCGGGGGAGCGGTTCGTCGTCAACGTGTGGGGCGTCGGCTACCGCCTGCTCGACGTCGCCGAGGCGGAGGCGGCGGCGTGACCGGCGCGCAGGCGGTCCTCGCGCTCGCGCCCGCCGCGCTCGCGCTGGCGCCGTGGCTGGCCGCGCGCCGGCGGCTGGAGCGGGTCGCCCGCGCCGGCCACGAGCTGCGGGCGCCGCTGTGCGCGGCCCGGCTGGCCGTCCACGCCGCCGCCCGCGACCCCGGCCCGGCGCTGGCCGCGGTCGACCGCGAGCTGGAGCGGGCGGCGCTCGCGCTCGCCGACCTGGAGGCGGCCCGGGCCGGCCGCCCGCCCGCGCAGCGCCGCGACCGCGTCGACGTCGCCGCCCTGCTCGACGAGGTCCGCGGCGGCTGGGCGCCGCTGGCCTGGCCGCTGGATCGGGAGGTCCGCGTCGAGCGCGGCGGGCCGGTCCCGGCGGTGGCCGGCGACGCGCGGCGGCTGGCGCAGGCGGTCGGCAACCTCGTCGCCAACGCGCTCGAGCACGGGGACGGGCCGGTCGTCCTGCGGGCCCGCGCGGCCGGCGGCGGCGTGCGGATCGAGGTCGACGACGCCGGCGGCGGGCTCGCCGTCCCGCTGGCCCGGCTCGTGCGGCGGCGCCGCTCGGGCCGCGGCGCGCGCGGGCGCGGCCTGGCGATCGCCGCGGCGATCGCCCGGCGCCCCGGCGGGCGGC
>JADGIB010000416.1 GCA_019683665.1 Solirubrobacteraceae bacterium | reverse complement strand
GGGCCGGCGCGGCGCGCGCCGGCGCGGGCGGCGACGGCGGGGGCGGTGGCGGCCGCGCGCGCCGGCCCCTCCTGGGCGTGCAGCGAGACGAGCAGCCGGCCGGTGGGCTCGGCGCCCGCCGCCGCCGGGACCGCCAGCGACAGCGCCAACCACACCAGGGCCACCCGCCGCATCGGCCGCCAGCATAGTCGCGGACGCGCGTGTATCGTTGCGCACATGGCCGCCTCAGACCCTGACCTCATCGGGCCGGACGAGACGGCCTTCCGGCTGGAGCTCACCCCCGCCCAGCTCAAGGTGACCTGGTCGGCGCTGAAGTCGTTCTTCGACGACCTCGGCCACGACGAGCACGACGTGCGCGACGTCGTCGGGGAGGTGCTCGCGAAGCTCCCCGGCGAGCGCGAGATCCGGGCGATCGACCTCGACCGCGAGCGCCGGCGGCGGCTCTAGCTCAGCGCCGGGTCAGAAGCCGAGGGCGAACTTGGCGTCCTCGGACATGCGGTCCGGGCTCCACGGCGGGTCGAACGTCATCGTCGACCGCACGCTCGTCACGTCGGGCAGCTCGCCGACGAACTCCTCGATCTGCTCGGTCACCTGCGGACCGATCGGGCACCCGGGCGTCGTGAGCGTGAACGTCACGTGCACGTCGCCGCCGTCGATCTCGATCCCGTAGATCAGGCCCAGCTCGACGAAGTCGAGCCCGAGCTCCGGGTCGATCACGTTCGACAGGGCCTCTTCGACATCCTCGACGGAGGGCATGCCCGGAGTGTAGACCTCCCGGGCGCCCCGGACCGCTCGGCGGTCCCTACGCTTTGCAGACCGTGCTGCCGCTGCTGCTGATCCTGTTCGTCGCCGTCCCGGTCGCGGAGCTGTACGTGATCATCAAGGTCGGCCAGTGGATCGGGGTCCTGCCGACGGTCGCGCTGCTCGTCGCCGACTCGATGGCGGGCGCGCTGCTGCTGCGCGCGCAGGGCCGCTCGGCGTGGCGGCGCTTCACCGCGGCGGTCGCCGAGGGGCGCGTCCCGACGCGCGAGGTGCTCGACGGGGTGTGCGTCATCGCCGGCGGCCTGGCGATGCTCGCCCCGGGCTTCATCACCGACGCCGTCGGGATCCTCCTGCTGCTGCCGCCGACGCGGGCGGTGTTCCGCCGCGTCGCGCTCGCGAACGTCGCGACGCGGATGGCCGCGCAGGGCGCGAGCTGGGGCGCCGGGCGCATGCGCGCCCGCTGGAGCGGCCCGGCGGCGCGGCGCCCGTACGACGTCGACGGGACGGCCCGGGAGCACGAGCCGGAGCGGCTGCCGTGAGCGAGGCGCTCGACCCGGCCCTGGAGGCGCCCCGGCCCGGGGGCGGCCGCGGGTTCTCGGACGCGGTGACGTTCGCGTTCGGCGACGAGCGCGCGGACGTGTTCGGGCTGGCCCGCGTCGGGCTGGCCGACGGCGCCGCGACCGGGCTGGCGCTCCTGTTCGCCGGGGGCGAGACCGTCGCCGCCCGGGCGCAGGGCGGCGCGCCGGCGCCGTCGCCCGCCGCCTGGGAGGCGGTCGAGGCCGGCGGTGTGACGACGACGGTCGAGGCGCCGCTTCAGCGCTGGACGGTCCGCTTCGACGGCGGCCCGGACGGCGGCTTCGACCTGCGCTTCGAGGCGCTCGGCGCCCCGGCGGTCGTCGCCGGCGGCGGCATGGAGGGCTACGAGCAGCTCTGCCGCGTGCGCGGGACCGCGCGCGTCGGCGGGCGGGAGGTCGCGATCGACGGCCTCGGGCAGCGCGGCCACCAGTGGGGCGAGCCGGACTGGGGCCGGATGGCGATGGCCCGCACGATCGGCGCCTGGCTGGGCCCCGACCTCGCCGTCGTCATCGGCGCGTTCCGCCCGGCGAAGGCCAGGCACCACGCCAACGACGAGATCGCCGCGGTCGTCCTCAGCGGCTCCCCGCCGCAGCCGGTGCCGATCGCCGACCCGCGCCTGTCGACCGCCTACGACCTCGAGGGACGCCAGCGCCGGGCGGGCTGGGAGCTGTGGCCCGACGACGAGGACGGCTACGCGCGCCGCGGCGCGGGCGAGCTCCTCTGCGGCACCTCCCTCGACCTCGGGGAGCTGCGCCTCGACTGCGCCTTCTTCCGCTTCCGCATGGAGGGCCGCGAGGGCGTCGGGCGCTACGACGTCCTCCGCCGCGCCTGACGCCGCCCCACCCCGCCGCGCCGCCCGGCCGCGCCA
>JADGIB010000415.1 GCA_019683665.1 Solirubrobacteraceae bacterium | reverse complement strand
GGGGGGGGGGGGGGGCGGGGCCCGCGGGGGCGGCGCCGACCCGCCCGCCGCGGGCCGGGGGGCGGGGGGCGGCGAACGCAGGTGACGGGCGCGGCGCGCGGCCGCGCCGAGGGGGAGGCGCTACTTCGCCTCGACCACCATCGTCTTGACCGACGCGGTCGCGCCCTCGGCGATCTCCACGTCGACCATGTACGTGCCGATGTGCTTGATCGGCTCGGCGAGGTTGATCTTGCGCTTGTCGACCTTCAGGCCGCGCGCCTCGCGGATCGCGTCGGCGATGTCCTGGCTCGTCACCGAGCCGAACAGGCGGCCGTCCTCGCCGGCCTGCTGGGCGATCGTCAGCACCGTGCGCGACAGCGTCGCCGCCTGCTCCTTGGCGCGCTCCATGGCCTCGGCCTTGGCCTTCTCGAGCTGCGCCATGCGGACCTGGGCCTGCTCGATCGCCGCCTTCGTCGCCGGCTGGGCGAGCTTGCGGGGGATGAGGAAGTTGCGCAGGTAGCCCTTCGACACCTCGACGACGGTGCCGCGCTCGCCGACGCCCTCGACGTCCTTCAGGAGGATGGCCTGGGGCATCGTCAGCGGTCCCCTCGCCGCCCGCGGTCGTCCTCGCGCCCGCCGGACGGGTCGACGTACGGGAGCAGCGCCAGCTCGCGCGCGTTCTTGATCGCGGTCGAGATCTGGCTCTGGTGACGACGGCAGGCCCCCGTGATCCGGCGCGAGCGGATCTTGCCCTTCTCGGACACGAACTTCCGCAGCGTCGGGACGTCCTTGTAGTCGACCTGCTCCTGCTTGTCGCGGCAGAACGGGCAGGGCTTGCGGCGCCCGCTGCCCGAACCGCCCTTCTTGTCACGCCGCCGGGTCGGCTTCCCGCGGCCTCGCGCCTTCGCCAAAGTCTCTTGATCCTTCTCGTGTCGAAGCTGTGTCCACGGCCGCGCAGCACGACGAGCGGCGCGCGGCCCCGGCCACGCATTGTGACACAAGGCCGCCGCTAGCACGGATGGCGGCGGAACCGCGGGTGCGGGCGGGCGCCCGCCCTAGAACGGGATGTCGTCGTCGACCGCGCCCGCCGCGCCGCCGCCGACGGGCGCCGGGGCGAAGTCGTCGGTCGAGACGGGCACGTCGCTGCGCGGGGTGAAGCCGCCGCCGTTGCCGGCGCCGTCGCCCGGGCCGCCCAGGAACTGGAGGTTCTCGGCGATGATCTCGACGGACTCGCGCTTGTTGCCGTTCTGGTCCTGCCACTCGCGCCAGGACAGGCGGCCGTCGATCGCCACGCCGCGGCCCTTCGACAGGTACTGGGCCGCGTTCTCCCCCTGGCGGCCGAACACCGTCACCGAGAAGTAGTTGGGCTGGTCGACCCACTCGCCCGTGCTGTTGTCCTTGCGCCGCGTGTTCGTCGCGATGCGCAGGCTGCAGACCGACAGGCCGCTGCCCGTCGACCGCAGCTCGGGGTCGCGGGTGAGGTTGCCGGTGATGATCACCCGGTTGATGTTCGTGGCCGCCATGTCAGGCGCCTCCTTCTTTCGGCTCTGAACGATCCTGCGGCGAGCCTAGCGCGGGCCACGGCGGCAACCGCGGAGATCCGCGGAAACTGCGGCGAGTTGTTGCGAAGGCGGCGCACAAAGGCGCCGCATCGCTACAGCGCGGGCTCGTAGTCCGCGTCGACGCCGGCCGTGACGCCGGGGTCGGGCGGCGGGGGCGTGCCGGGGGCCAGCTTGATGATCCGGAAGCGCAGCAGCCCGTCCGCGATCGACAGCGTGCGGTTCAGCTCGTCGAGCGTCGACGCGTCGTTGACGTGGAACTGGAACAGGCGGTAGTCCGCCGTGTCCTGGTGCGCGATCTCGTAGGCCAGCTCGCGGACGCCCCAGTCGTACGAGCCGAGGAGCTCGCCACCGGAGGTGATGATCCGCTCGGCGTCGGCGACCACCTTGTCGCGCAGCTCCTCCTCGGCCTCGAGGTCGAGCAGGAGCATGAGGTCGTATGTCGGCTGAGGCTTGGCCATGCGGCGGATGAAGATAGCAGCAGCCGGGGGGCGGGTCCGGCCCGCTCGCGCCCTAGGCCGGGCATGGAGTCGCTCGTGCGCCGCATCCGCTGGGGCAACGTCGCCGCGACCGTCGCCGTGGCCGCGCTGGCCGGGACGCTCGTCGCGTGGCCGCGGCTGGCCCCGCGCGATCCGCCCCTGCCGCCCGCGCAGGCCCGGCCGGTCGCCCCGTCGCCC
>JADGIB010000414.1 GCA_019683665.1 Solirubrobacteraceae bacterium | reverse complement strand
CGACCGCGATGTCCCGGTCGACCCCCTCGGCGCCCCACCCCTCCGAGGCGCGCGCGACGCGCTCGATCTCCCCGGGCGGCAGCCCCAGAGCCTTGCCGAGCTCGCGGATCGCGCTGCGCGCCCGGAACGTCGGGAACGCGGCGACGAGGGCGGAGCGGTCGCGGCCGTAGCGCTCGTGCACGCGCGGGATCAGCACCTCGCGCACGTCGCGCGGGAAGTCGAGGTCGATGTCGGGCAGCGCGGTCAGCTCCTCGTTGAGGAAGCGGCCGAGCGCCAGCGCGTTCTCGAGCGGGTCGATGTGCGAGAGCCCGGTGAGGTAGCAGACGATCGACGAGACGCTCGAGCCGCGGCCGCGCCCGGGCGGCAGCAGCGAGCGGGCGGCGGCGCCGCCGCGCACCTCGGCGGCGACCTCGCGCGCGAGCTCCAGCAGCTCCTGGTGGAGCAGAAAGAAGCCCGACAGGCGGAGCAGCCGGATGACGCGCAGCTCCTCCTCGACGCGGGCGATCGCCTCGTCGCGCCGGTGGTGGCCGGGCGGGTAGCGCTCCTCCAGCCGCGCCGCGCACAGCTCCGCGAGCCGGCGGTCGGCGTCCGGGTCCTCCGAGCCCGGGTAGCGGTAGCCGAGGTCCTCGGTGAGGTCGAAGCGCAGCGTGTCGGCCAGCCGCGCGCTCTCGACGACCGCCTCGGGGTGATCCTCGAAGCGGGCGGCCATCGCGCGCGGGGTCGTCAGCACGTGCGCGTGGTTGCCGCGCCGCAGCGGCTCGGAGGCGTCCAGCGTCGTGTGCTCGCGGATCGCCACGAACGCGTCCTGCAGGCGGGCCCGCTCGCGGCTGTGGGCGTGGACGTTGCCGGTCGCCACGCACGGCACGCCCAGCCGCCGCGCCAGCGCCGCCAGCCCGCGGTTGCGGGCGCGATCGTGGCGTCCGAACGGCCGCTGCAGCTCGACGCGGAACCCGTCGGGCCCGAAGGCGTCCAGCAGCCGCCGCATCGTCGGCTCGTCGCGCACGCCCCGGTCGGCGCAGCCGCTGAGGCAGACGAGCCCCTCGGCGTGCTCGACGACCTCGTCGAGGGTGACCGACGGCTGCCCGACCCAGCCGGGCCGCCCCGGCCGCCGCGTGTCGGCGTGCGCGCGGGTCAGCAGCCGGCAGAGGCTGCGCCACCCGGCGGCGTCGCGCACGAGCAGCGTGAGGTGGCGCGACGGCGCCCCGGCCGCCTCGCCGGCGGCGTCGACGACGTCGACCTCGGCCCCGTGCAGCGCCCGCAGCCCGTGGGCCTTGGCGGCCTGGGCGAACTCCATCGCGCCCGACAGGCTGTTGTGGTCGGTGAGCGCGAGCGCGTGATGGCCCCGCTCCAGGGCGGCGAGCACCAGCTCGTCGGGCGACGAGGCGCCGTCGAGGAAGGAGAAGGCGGAGTGCGCGTGGAGCTCGACGTAAGACAAGGCGAACACATGTTCGCATGTCCCGCGGACGCCGTCACGCGCGCCGGTAGCGGCTGCGGATGTCCTGGTCCTTGGCCGGCCCCAGCACCCGCCAGCGGACGTGCAACTCGTCGTCGCCGACGACGCGGTAGTCGCCCTCGTAGCGGTCCTCCCCGCACGGGTGGACGGCGCTCGCCGCGCCGGTGCGCAGGTCCAGCGGGTGGAACGGGCGCCCGTCGTCGAAGCGGACCTCCCAGCCGTCGCCGGCCGGCACAACGAGCAGCCGCCGCCGCGCCCGGCCGTCGTAGCGCTGCCAGCGCAGGCGGCCCTCCTCGTCCCACACGAGCCCGTCGCCGTCGGGGCGGAACTCGGCGGTCCCGGTGAAGTCGCCGGTCTCGTCGCCCCAGCGCAGCGTCCGCTCCACCGTCCAGCGGCCGGCCAGGAAGCGGACGAGATCGACCATCGCGCCGACACGCTACCGGCGCTCATGCCGCGGCCGGCTCCAGGCACTCGCGGCGCCTCCGCCACTGGCCGTCGGGCCCCTGCACGCGGACGTCCACCAGCCGCGCCCGCTCGACCTCGTCGGAGATCCCGGCGCCGAACGTCAGGCCCCGGCCAACGCGGACCCCGCCCCCGCCGCGGTGCTCGTAGGCGAGGTCGTACGTGCGCGCCTCGGTGACGCCGGACGCGGCGATCCGCTCGCGCAGCGCCTGCGTCGCGCCGCCCAGGCGCGACGTCGGCAGCCGGATCGCCTCGAGGTACTCCAGGGCGGCCTGCCGGTTGGTGTGGGTTATAAACAACTGACGCTGC
>JADGIB010000413.1 GCA_019683665.1 Solirubrobacteraceae bacterium | reverse complement strand
CGCGCTAGTCGCGTGGGCTCGGAGATGTGTAAACCAGCCCCCCCGGCCCCCGCCGCCGGGCCGGGCGCGCCGGCGGCGGGGCCCGGCACCGCGACCTCGGGGTCCGAGACCCGGACATCGGGGCTGCGGGTGCGCCTCGCGCGCGGGCGCGACGGGGACGTGCGCGCCGTCTGCGCGACGCGCCGCGGGCGGATCGTCGTGTGCCGCGTGCGCGTGGAGCGCCCGCGCGGCGGCGGGGCGCCCGGGCGGGGGGCGGCGCGGCCCGAGCGGCCGCGGGGCCGCGTCGTCGTGCCACTCGCGCTCGGGGCGCGGGCCGGCGACCGGGTGCGCGTCGCGGCCACCGCCCGGCTGCGCGACGGGCGGGTCCTGCGCGCGCAGGCGACCCGCCGCCTGCCGTAGCCGCTACGCGCGCCGCTCGGGGCACATGCGCCGCAGCGCGCACGCTCGGCAGTCGGGGGCCCGCGCGTGGCACGTGCGCCGGCCGTGGCGCAGGAGGTTGACGTGCAGCTCGAGCGCCTCCCCGCGCGGGGTGAGGACGAGCATGTCGTCGTGCATCTCCTCGAAGCCGGCGCCGGGCCGGAACAGGTGCAGGCGCGAGCCGACCCGCGACACGTGCGTGTCGACCGGGACGTCGTGGAGGCCGAAGCTGAAGCAGAGGACGCAGGCGGCGGTCTTGCGCCCGACGCCGGGCAGCGCGCACAGCTCGGCCTGCGCCTCGGCGACGCTCAGCTCCCCGAGGTGGTCGAGCGTCAGCGGCTCGCCGATCGCGCGCAGGATCGCCTGGATGCGCGCGCTCTTGACCTTCGAGATGCCGCCGGGGCGGATCGCCTCCTCGACCTCGGCGTTCGGCGCGTCGCGGACCGCCTCCCAGGTCGGGAAGCGCTCGGTGAGGCGCAGGTAGGCGACGTCGCGGTTGCGGTCGTTCGTCGACTGCGACAGGACGGTGAGGATGAGCTCGTCGAGCGGGCGGCGGTGCGGCGGGGCGACCGGACGGCCGTAGACGGTGCGCAGCCGGTCGCGGATCGCGCGCACCCGGCGGCGGGACGGCAGCGCCCACTCGGCGCGGGGGACGGCGCTCACGTCGCGCCCCAGCGCGCGACCGTGCGCGCGGCCTCCGCGACCGCCTCGCGCAGCCCGACAGCGAGCGCGGCCGGGTAGAAGTCCGTGCGGGCCAGGTGGGCGACGAGCACGGCGGTGACCGTGTCGCCCGCCCCGGTCGCGTCGAGGACCGCCGCCGGGACGCCGGGCACGGTCGCGCGGACCTCGCCGCGCAGGATCGCGCCCTCGGCGCCGAGCGTGATGACGACGTTGCGCACCCCGCCGGCCAGCAGCCCGGCCGCGGCCGCCTCCGGGTCGCGCTCGCCCGACAGCAGCTCGGCCTCGCGGCGGTTGCACTTCAGCAGGAACAGGCCGGGCAGGCACGCGCGCGAGAGCGTCACCGCCCGCCCCGGGTTCTCCCACCGGTGCAGGCGCAGGTTCGGGTCGAACACGACCGGCTTGCCGTGCTCGAGCATGTGCGCGCGGACGTGCATCGTCACCTCGCGCTCGCCCGGGTCGACGAGCGTGTTCGACGAGATCACGAGCGCCCCGCAGGCCTGCGCGGCGGCGCCCAGCCGCGGGGCGACGCGCTCCATGGCGGCGTGGATGCCGGCGCCGTAGATGAGGTAGTCGGGCTCGCCGTCGGCGTCGACGGTGACGAACGCCAGCGGCGTCGGCGCGTCCTCGACGAGCTCGAACCACTCCAGGCCGACGCCCTCGGCGGCGAGGCGCTCGCGCAGCCACGCGCCCCAGGCGTCGTCGCCCGCGCCGCCCGCGAGCTCGACCTCGGCCCCGTGGCGGGCGGCGACGACGGCGACGTTCGCCATCGCCCCGCCGAAGTGGGGCACGAACGCGTCGGCGTCCGCCAGCCGGTCGACCGGCCGGTGGCAGATGAGGTCCACGAGGGTCTCGCCGAGGCAGAGCACGCGCACGGCCGGCAACGGTATCGTCGCCGCCCGGTGGCCGAGATCCGCGAGCACACGGCAGAGCTGGACGGCCAGCCCGTCTTCTGGCGCTCGGCGCCCGCGACCGACGGCGGCCCGCCGGTCCTGTACGTCCACGGCGTCCCGACGAACGCCGACCTGTGGACGCCGTTCCTGGCGCGCACTGGCGGCCTCGCCGTCGACCTGCCCGGCTTCGGGCGCTCGGGCAAGCGCGGCGACCTCGACTACAGCGTGCCCGGGTACGCGCGCTTC
>JADGIB010000412.1 GCA_019683665.1 Solirubrobacteraceae bacterium | reverse complement strand
GCCGGGTGCTGGTGCGCGGGCACGGGCTGGGCCGGGCCGGCGCTGGGCTGGTGGCGGCCGGTCATCGCCGCCCCGTCGGGCCGTTCCCGGGGGTGGCCGCGGTGGCGGCGTCCCTGGCCGGGCCGGAGTGGGCCAGCGCCCAGCCGGCGGCCACCAGCGCGAGGCCCAGCAGCAGGAACCCGAGATCCCACCAGATCTCGCCGGATCCTCGGCGGACGTGGTGGATGGCGAGGATGTGATGGTCGAGGATGCCCTCGGCCAGGTTGAACAGCCCCCAGCCAACCAGCATCCAGCCCCACAGCACCCGGGACGCCCAGATCCGGCGGCGGTCGGGGCCGGGCACGTTGGGGTCGTTCAGCCGGGCGTACAGCAGCGTCAGGCCGACGATGACGGCGACCCAGCACACCGCATGGAAGATCCCGTCCCAGAGGGTGTTCATCTCCAGGCCGGACAGGGTGTCCGGAGGGTAGGAGTTCAGCCCGAGCCGGTCGTCGCCGGTGTTGCTGAGCATGTGGTGCCACTGCAGCACCTGGTGCAGCAGGATGCCGTCCACGAACCCGCCGAGGCCGACCCCCAGCACGATGCCCGGCAGCCGCAGCCCTGCCGGCCGGCCAGCGCCGTGCAGCCCGGCCGATGGCCTGGTGGCCCGCGCGGCCATCATGTGGCCGCGTCCTCGCCGACGGCGGCGCCCGCTCGTCCGCCGGCCACTTCGGTCACGCTCCGGATCCTGAGTGTGACGTTCAATGAACACAACTTCGCGGGCGACGCCGCCGGCCCTCGCCCTTCATCGGCCGGTGCCGGCCGCCGCGCGGGCTTCGCCCCGGCCGTCAGCCGCGGGCCGCCGCCGGCCGCGGCGGGCCCCCCGGCCCGGTTCGGGCAGGTGGCGTCCCGCGGTCGTGCCGGGATCGGTATGCTCGGCCGGCTATGCCCGAAGGCCACACCACGCACCGGCTCGCCGCCGCCCACGAGCGGATGTTCCACGGGCGCGTGGTCCGGGCGAGCAGCCCACAGGGACGGTTCGCCGACGGCGCCGGCCGGCTGGACGGGCGGGTGCTCGACGAGGCCGAGGCCTACGGTAAGCACCTGCTGCTGCGGTTCGACGACGACCAGGTGCTGCACGTCCATCTCGGGATCTACGGCAAGTACGAGCTCGGCCAGCCACCTGCGCCCGCGCCGACCGGGGCGGTCCGGCTGCGGCTGGCCGCCGACACCGGCTACGCGGACCTGCGCGGCCCCAACGCCTGTGAGCTGCTCGGGCCGGGTGAGGTGAAGGCGCTGCTCGACCGCCTCGGGCCCGACCCGCTGCGCGCGGACGCCGACCCGGAGCTGGCCTGGCGCCGGCTGTCGCGCAGCCGCGCGCCGGTCGCCCAGCTCCTGCTGGACCAGGCGGTCGTCGCCGGGCCGGGCAACATCTACCGGGCGGAGGTGCTGTTCCGGGCCGGGATCGACCCGATGCTGCCCGGCCGCGACCTGACCAGGGCGCAGTGGTCCCAGATCTGGGCCGACCTCGTGCTGTTGATGGCCGACGGGGTGCGCACCGGCCGGATCGACACCGTGCGCCCGGAACACACCCCGGAGGCGATGGGCCGCCCGCCGCGGGTCGACGAGCACGGCGGCGAGGTCTACGTCTACCGCCGCGCCGGCCAGCCCTGCCTGATCTGCCAGACCGAGGTCCGCACCGCCACGCTCGCCGGCCGCAACCTCTTCTGGTGCCCGACCTGCCAGCCAGCCACCCGCTGACCTCCGCCTCCGCCGGTCTCGGGCGGGGCGCGGTCGTCAGCCGCCCGCGTGGCCGCGGCTGGCCTGGGCCGGTGGCCGCCGTCAGTAGCCGGGAACGCGGGCGCAGGCGTCGGCGAGCCGCCCCAGCAGGCCGCGCCACCATTCGGCGAAGCGGAGCTGCAACGTCGGCAGCGGGAAGCCGTGCCGGGCCGGGTGCCGTGGCGGGAAGCCGTCCCAGCCGAAGTGCTCGATGGTCACCCTGGTCTGGACGGCGCCGGCGTCGTCGCTGACCTCGTCGAACCGGACGTGCAGCTCGGTCTCCTCGTCCGGGGCGAACCCGGCCTGCCGCCAGCTCAGGACCAGGCGGGACGGCGGCTCCCAGGCGCGGACATGGCCGATGACGAACGAGGTGCCGTCGGCGTAGGTCTCGACGAGCCGTGCGCCGGGGCCGAGCCGGCGCGGGCCGGGGGTGGCGTGCGCCGGCCCCGGCCGGGGCGGGGGGCGGGGCCGGGGCCGCGCGGGCGGCC
>JADGIB010000058.1 GCA_019683665.1 Solirubrobacteraceae bacterium | reverse complement strand
CTGGGAGATGTGTATACGAGCCCGGCCCCGGTCGTCCCCTCGCCGGTGGAGTCGCCGGCGGCGGTCGACACGACCCCGCCGGTCGCGACGATCTCCGGGCTGCGCAACCGCCAGCGCTTCTCGCGGCGGCGCGCGCCGCGCGAGCTGCGCGGCACGGTGGCCGACGAGGGCGCGATCGCCTCCGTCGAGCTGCGCCTGCACCGCCGCCACGGCCGCCGCTGCGCGGCCTACGACGGCGCGACGGAGCGCTTCCGCCGCATCTCCTGCCGCCGCGAGGCGCGCTGGTTCCGGGTCGGCTCGTCGGCCTCGTGGTCGTACCTGCTGCCGCGGCGGCTGCCGTCCGGCCTCTACCAGCTGCAGGTGCGGGCCACGGACGCCGCCGGCAACCGCAGCGCGATCCACAGCCTCCGGTTCCGTGTCCGCTAGGCGCCTCGTCGCGCTCGCTCTCGCCGTCGCCGGGCTCCTGCTGGGGCCCGCGGCGGCCGGGACCGCCGCCACCCCGGCGCAGCGGGCGGTCGCCTACCTGGAGCGCGCGCAGAACGGCGACGGCGGCTACGGGTTCGAGCCGCGGTCGCAGACGACCCCGATCGCCACGCACTGGGTCGCCATCGGGCTGCGCGCGGCCGGGCGCGACCCGGCCGACGTCCGCCAGCTCGGCGGCGACACGCTCGCCGAGGCCGTCGCGCGGGCGGCGAAGGCCGAGCTCGACGACGCCTCGGTGACGGCGCGCGCGATCCTGGCCCTGCGGGCGACCGGCGGGGCGAGCACGCTCGTGCCGCGCCTGCTGGAGCTGCAGCTCCCCGACGGCTCGTTCGACGGGCGGGTGACGACGACCGCGTTCGCGATCTTCGCGCTGCGGTCGGCCGGCCGCCCGCCGGGCGACGCGGCCGTCCGGCGCGCGACCGGGTGGCTGGCCGGCCAGCAGAACGACGACGGCGGGTTCAGCGCCGCGGGCCGGGGCGGCGCCAGCGGCGTCGACGACACCGCCGCAGCGGTCCAGGGGCTGCTGCGCGGCGGCCGCGGCCGCGGGTCGGCCCCGGTGCGCCGGGCGCTGCGCTGGCTCGTCGCCCGCCAGCGCGCCGACGGCGGGTTCCCGCTGCTGCCCGGCCAGGCCTCGAACGCGCAGTCGACGGCGTGGGCGATCCAGGCGCTGGCGGCGGCCGGGCGCGACCCGCGGCGGCTGCGCCGCCGCGGCGGGCGCGACCCGATCGCGTTCCTGCGCACGCTCCAGGCCCGCGACGGCTCGTTCCGCTACTCGCGCTCGAGCGCGCAGACGCCGGTGTGGGTGACCGCGCAGGCGCTCATGGGGCTGGTGCGCAGGCCGTTCTGAGCCCGCCGTTGTCGGATCGCGGTCGCATGGCGGCGCGGATCCGACAACGGCGGCGCGGCGGCGCGGGCGGCGGCGGTCCGGGCCGCCGTCAGCCGGCGCAGCGCGCGCACTCGCCGTGGAGCACGACGTCGTGCTCGCCGACGTGGAAGGCGGTCACGCGGCGGGAGATCCGCTCGATCGTCGCCTCCAGCTCGGGGTCCTCGAACGGCTCGACCCGCCCGCAGCGGTCGCAGACGAGATGGTGGTGGTGGTCGCCGGACGGGAGCGCGACCTCGTAGCGGGCCGTCCCCTGGCCGACGTCGAGGCGGGTGACGAGGTTCAGCGCGTCGAGCTGCTCGAGCGTCCGGTACACCGAGGCGCGCCCGACCCGGCGGCCCGACTCGCGCAGGCGCTCCTCGATCTCGGCCGCGGTCATCGCGCAGTGGCCGGCGGCGAGGAGCTCGATCACGGCCCGGCGGGCGCCGCCGCGGCGGTAGCCGGCCTCGGCCAGGCGCGCCTCGGCGTGCTCGATCCACTCGCTGCTCATGCCGTCCTCGAGGGTAGTGCCGGACGGGCCGCCCGCCGGGCCCGCAGCGCGCGGGCCAGCCGGGCGAGCGCCCACAGGGCGACGGTCGCCAGCGCGATCGAGGCGCCGGCGGCGGTGTCGGCGTGGTAGCTGACGAGCAGGCCGCCGAGCCCGGCCACGATCGCGGTCGCGACCGCGGCCGCCATCATCGCCGGCATCCGGTCGGCGACGTGCCGCGCGGTCGCCGCCGGCCCGACGAGGATCGAGACGACGAGCAGGTTCCCCAGCCCCTGGACGGCGACGAGGATCGCCGCGGCGAGCAGGACGGCGAGCGCGGCGTCGACGACGCCGGGCGACACGCCGAGGGCGCGGGCGGCCGTGCGGTCGAAGCCGACGGCCAGCAGCCGCCCGTGCAGGAGCCGCAGCGCGGCGATCACCGCGAGCGCGAGCCCGCCGGCGAGCGCGAGGTCGCCGTCGGAGACGCCGAGCACGTCGCCGAACAGCAGGTCGCCGAGGCCGGGCGGGGTGTCCTGCGAGAGCGCCAGCAGCGCCCCGGCGCCGAGCATCGTCGTGACGACGACCGCGACGGCGGTGTCGCGCCCGACGCCCGGCACCCGCCCGGCGACCGCGACCGCGAGCGCGGCGGCGAGGATCCCGGTGGCGCCGCCGAGCAGGAGCGGCAGCCCGAGCAGCGCGGCGGCGACGAGGCCCGGGAAGAGCGCGTGCGCCAGCGACTCGGCCCCGTAGGCCAGCTCGTAGAAGACGATCCAGCATCCGAGCAGCCCGCCGGTGACGCCGAGCAGCACGACCTCGAGCGCGGCGCGGCGGAGGATCGGGTCGGAGAGCGGGTCGGCCAGCCAGTCGATCACGGGCGGGCGCGGTCGGGTCCGGCGTGCTCGTGCCCGGGCTCGTCGCAGCCGTGGTGGGCGGGCATGACGCCGCGCCCGCCGCCGGGCAGCTCGACGACGTGGGCGCCGTAGGTGCGCTCGAGCACCTCGCGGCTGAGGACGTCGGCCGGCGGCCCGAAGGCGACCTGCGTGCGGTTCAGGCAGAGGACGAGGTCCCAGCGGCGGGCCTGCTCGACCTCGTGGGTGGAGATGAGCAGGCCGCGGCCCTCGGCGGCCAGCTCGGCCAGCAGGTCCTCCAGGAGCGCGGCGCTCGGCTCGTCCAGGCCCGCGAACGGCTCGTCGAGGAGCAGGAGCCGGGCGTCCTGGACGAGCGCGCGGGCGATGAGCACCCGCTGGCGCTGGCCGCCGGACAGCTCGCCGAACGTCCGGCGGGCATGGGCGCCGAGGCCGACGCGCTCGAGCGCCTCCTGCGCGGCACGGCGCTGCGCCCGCCCCGGCCGCCGCCACCAGGGCAGCGCGCTCAGCGTCCCCATGAGCGCGACGTCGAGCGCGCTCACCGGGTAGTCGAGGCGCGAGCGGTCGGTCTGCGGGACGACCCCGCAGCGGACCGGCACCTCGAGCTCGCCGGTCACAGCCGGCAGGTCGCCGATGAGCGCGCGCATGAGCGTCGTCTTGCCGCCGCCGTTGGGCCCGAGCAGCCCGACGCGCGCGCCGGCGGGCAGCGCGAAGTCGAGCCCGGCGATCGCGGGGGCGCCCCCGTAGCCGCCGCTCACGCCGCGGGCGCGCGCGAGCACGCCCGCGGTGCGGCCGTCGGGGGACGTCGCCTGGGCCTCGGTCGCCACGGCGTTCACGGTAGGCCCCTCACGGCGCGGCCGCCACCTCGACGTCGCAGCGCTCGGCCCCGCCGGTGAGGCCGCGGACGATCGCGTCGGCGTTGTGCGCCTCGGCGCCGAGGAGGGTGGCGCCGGGCGAGCCCTCGGGGCCGAGCGTGTCGGCGTAGAGCGGGTCGCCGACCGTCGCGCCGGTCTGGCGGGCGATCGCCTCGGCGAGCTTCTCGTTGACCGAGCTCTCCGGGAAGACCGCGCGCACGCCCTCGTCGCGGATCGTGCGCACGAGGTCGGCGACCTCGCCGGCCGACGGCTGCGCCTGGGTGGAGCGCGACGGGACGACGGCGCCCACGACCTCCAGGCCGTAGCGCTCGGCGAAGTAGGCGAGCGCGTCGTGGTCGGTGACGAGCCGGCGGTCGGCGGGCGGGATCCGCTCCAGGCAGGCGCGGGTGGCCGCCTCGAGCGCCTCGAGCCGCGCGACGAGGTCGCCCGCGTTGCGCTCGTAGGCGGCGGCGCCGTCGGGGTCGGCGCGGGAGAGGACGGCGGCGATCTCCTCGGCGGCGGCGATCGCGTTGCGCGGGTCGTGCCACCAGTGCGGGTCGTGGTCGCCGTGGTCGTGGCCGTCGTCGCCGCCGTGCTCGTCGGCGTGGCCGTCGGTGCCGAGGCGGACGGGCAGCGCGCCGGAGAGGTCGACGACGGTCGGGTCGGCGCCGGACCGCTCGACGGCCTCGCCGACCCAGTGGTCGAGCCCGAGCCCGCTCTCGAGGACGACGTCGGCCTTCGCGACCGCCTTCACGTCGCTGGGGCGCGGCTCGTAGTCGTGGGGGTCGCTGTTGGGCTTCAGCAGCTGGGCGACCGCGACGCGGTCGCCGCCCACCTGGCGGGCGAGGTCGGCCACGACCGGGGTGGCGGCGACGACGGCGAGCCGGTCGCCGGCGCCGGCGCCGTCGTCGGCGCCGCCGCCCGCGGCGGCCCGCAGGGCGGCCGCGGCGGCGAGGGCGGCGGCGCGGCGGGCGCGCAGGACGCGGACGGCGGCGGCGAGCGCGAAGGCGGCGCCGGCGACCGCGGCGATCGTCGCGCCGGGCGGCGCGTCGGTCGCGTAGGAGAGCCACAGCCCGGCCGTCCCCTCGACGGCGGCGAGCGCGACGGTCGCGGCCTGCCAGGGGCCGAGGCGGTCGACGAGCAGGCGGGTCGTGGCCGCGGGCACGACGAGCAGGGCGGCGGCGAGCAGCGCCCCGACGGCCGACAGCGCGGCGACGGCGGTGACGGCGACGAGCCCGAGCAGGACGGCGTCGGGCAGGCGCGACCGCAGCCCGAGCGCGCGGGCGCCCGCCGGGTCGAAGCCGGCGGCCAGCCAGCGGCGGCCGAGCAGGCGCGTCGCGAGCGCGGCGAGCGCGGCGGCCGCCGCGGCGAAGGCGATGTCGGCCGGGTCGATGAGCAGCAGCGAGCCGAACAGGAGCGAGTCGACCCGGGCGGCCGAGCCGAACACGTCCGAGGCGAGGACGACGCCCCCGGCCAGGCCGGCGACGAGGACGAGCGCGATCGCGGGCCCGTGCTCGTCGGTGCCGTGGCGCGCCGCGACCGCGACCCCGGCGGTGAAGAGGAGCGCGGCGCCGAGCGCGCCGAGCGCCGGGGCGAAGCCGAGCCCGTCCGCGAGCACGAGCCCGGGGAACGTCGCGGTGCCGACGGCGTGCGCGTGGAACGCGAGGCCGCGCAGCACGATCCACGTCCCCAGGAGCCCGCTGGCGACGGCCAGCAGGAGCACCTCGATGAGCCCGCGCTGGACGAACGGGAGCGTGAACGGCTCAATCATGAGATTGAGTCTAATTCCTTTTCTCAGGACGCGCGACCCCCGCGCGCGCCGGACGGGGCCCTGATGCTACGGCGCGCCCGCCGCCGGGCCGCTCAGGCGAGCGCGCGCAGCGCCGCCGTCACCCCCGCGGCGAGGACCATGACCGCGAACATCGGCAGTCGCGTCAGCGCGCCCGCGACCGCGGTCGCCGCGCCGGCCACTCGCGCGTCGACGACGAGCCCGTCGGGATGGCCGGAGAACGTCTGGTAGACGATCAGCGACGACAGCAGCGCCGGCGACAGCAGCGCGATGACGGCCAGCCAGCGCCCGCGCGGCTCGTGCTCGCCCATGAGCAGCGGCCCGGCCGCCTTGATCGCGATCGTGCCCAGGCAGAGCAGCGCGATCGTCACCCAGACCGCGGTCACCGGCGCAGCCCCAGCAGCGCGGCCGCGGCGGCGGCGACGACCGGCATCCCGGCCGGGGCGACCGGGGTCAGCGCGAGCGTGATCGCGATCGCCAGGCCGATGACCTCGAACGTCCGCCGCGTCCCCGACGCGCGCACGTCCCGGACGAGCAGCGTGATGAAGAAGGCCGGCAGCACGACGTCGAGCCCGAGCTCCTGCGGGTCGGGGATGACCTCGCCGAGGAGCACCCCGATGACCGTCCCGCCGACCCAGGCCGCCGTCTGCGGCAGCCAGGAGCCGACGAGCATCCCGCGGCTGAACGTGCCGTCGCCCTGGTCGGCGAGGACGAACGAGGCGTCGACGGCGGCCTGCACCTCGACGAGCTGGCGCAGCCGCGAGCCGCGCAGCGCCGGGGCGACCGCGAGGGCCATCGGGAAGAAGCGGGCGTTCATGAGGAGGCCGGCGACGACCGCGGCCGCCGCCCCGCCGCCCGAGTCCAGCACGGTGACGGCGGCGATCTGCGAGGCGCCGGCGATGATCGTCGCCGACATCGCCGAGGCCGCGAGGCCCCCGATGATCGGCTGGGCGACCACGCCGAACGAGATCCCGAAGACGAGGACCGGCAGGATCAGCGGGAGAGCGGCGCGCATCCCGTCGCGCAGCGAAGGATCGCGCTGCATGCGGCCACACGGTACGACAGCCGCGGGCGAGGGATCCGGCACTGATTGACTCGCCAATCGGGTAGACCTACGCCATGGCCGCGAACCCCACCTACGAAGAGTCCAAGCAGGTCGCGGAGGCGAGTCGCGAGACCGAGTGGACGCAGCCCTCCTTCGGCAAGGAGCTGTTCCTCGGGTCCTTCCGCCCCGACCTCATCCACCCGCAGCCGGTGGAGCCGCCCGAGGCGACCGCCAAGGGCGAGGCGTTCCTCGCCAGGCTGCGCGCCTTCCTGACCGAGAAGGTCGACCCGTTCCAGATCGAGCGCGACGCGAAGATCCCCGAGGAGGTCATCGACGGCCTCAAGGAGCTCGGCGCGCTCGGGATGAAGATCCCCGAGGAGTACGGCGGCCTCGGGCTCAGCCAGGTCTACTACAACAAGGCGCTCGCGCTGGCCGGGACCTGGCACAGCTCGCTGTCGACGCTCCTGTCGGCCCACCAGTCGATCGGCCTGCCCGAGCCGCTGCGGCTGTTCGGCTCCGAGGAGCAGAAGCGCGAGTGGCTGCCGAAGGTCGCGCGCACGCACATCTCCGCCTTCCTGCTCACCGAGCCCGACGTCGGCTCCGACCCGGCGCGCATGACGACGACCGCGGTCCCGACCGAGGACGGCCGCGGCTACCGCCTCACCGGCACGAAGCTGTGGGCGACGAACGGCGCGATCGCCGACGTCGTCATCGTCATGGCCGTCGTCCCCGAGAGCGAGGGCCACCGCGGCGGCATCTCGGCCTTCATCGTCCCCTACGACAGCGAGGGCATCACCGTCCGCACGCGCAACAGCTTCATGGGCCTGCGCGGCATCGAGAACTCGCTGACGACGTTCGAGGACGTCTTCGTCCCGGCCGAGAACCTCGTCGGCAAGGAGGGCCAGGGCCTGCGGATCGCGCTGACGACGCTGAACACCGGCCGCCTGTCGCTGCCGGCGATCTGCGCGTCGATGACGAAGTACGCGCTGAAGATCGCCCGCGAGTTCGCGTCCGAGCGCCGCCAGTGGGGCCAGCCGATCGGCAGGCACGACCCGGTCGCGCAGATGCTCGCGTTCATCGCCGGGTCGGCGTTCGGGATCGAGGCGCTCGTCGACGTCTCCAGCCGCCTGGCCGACGACAAGCGCAACGACATCCGCATCGAGGCCGCGCTCGCGAAGCTCTACGCCTCCGAGCTCGGCTGGAAGGTCATCGACGCGATGATCCAGATCCGCGGCGGCCGCGGCTACGAGACGGCCGAGTCGCTGCGCAACCGCGGCGAGCGGCCGGTGCCCGCCGAGCAGATGCTGCGCGACATGCGCATCAACCGCATCTTCGAGGGCTCGACGGAGATCATGCACCTGCTGATCGCGCGCGAGGCCGTCGACCAGCACCTCGCGGTCGCGGGCGACATCCTCGACCCGAAGACGGCGGTGGCCGACAAGGCGAAGGCGGGCCTGAACGCCGGGAAGTTCTATGCGACGTGGTTCCCGAAGCTCGCCGTCGGCGAGGGCCTCAAGCCCGGGGCGTTCGAGGAGTTCGGGCCGCTCGCCGGCCACATGCGCTACGTCGAGCGGGCGTCGCGCAAGCTCGCGCGGTCGACCTTCTACCTCATGGGCCGCTACCAGGCGCGCCTCGAGCAGAAGGGCCACCTGCTGGGCCGCATCGTCGACATCGGCGCCGAGCTGTACGCGATCTCGTGCGCGGTCGTCCACGCGACCTCGCTGAACACCGACGAGGCGCGGGAGCTGGCCGACCTGTTCGCCAAGCAGGCCCGCCGGCGCGCCGAGCGGCTGTTCGACGAGCTGTGGTCCAACGACGACGCCGCGCAGTACCAGGCCGCCCAGCGGGTCCTCGAGGGCCGCCACACGTGGTTCGAGGCCGGCCTGCTCGACCCGGCCGATCAGCCGGCGCCCGACAGCTCGGCCAGCGCCGCGGCCACGAGCTCGACGTAGGCGGCGTAGAGGGCGCGCAGGGGCGGCTCGTCGACGAAGGCGATCGCCCCGAGCTGCCAGTCCGCGTTGCCGTCCTCGGGGATCGGGGGCAGCGCGAGCGCGGCGGACGCGACGGCGCCGAGGGCGCGCATCACCCCGGGTGCGCGCCCTCGGTCACGCGCCCGGGCGCCCGCCTCGGCGAGGACGCCGAACGGGCCGTGGGCGGCGGCGGCGGCCCGTGCCGCGGCGGCCGCGACCTGCCGCAGCGCGGCGCGATGGCGCCGCGCCCGCAGGACGTCGCCGCCCGCCGGATCGAGGCCGCCGGCCGCGCGCGCGATCTGCGCCACCGCGCGCAGCGGCGTTTCGGCCGGCTCGACCTCCAGCCGCGCCACGGCGGCCAGCTCGGTGTCGACTGCGTCGGCGATCGTCTCCCCCCTCGACTCGAACATCCGTTGAAAGGCGAATTGCCGCGCTGGAGCGCGACGCTCCCCTGCCGAAAAGAAAAGAGGACGCCCCGGTGGGACGTCCTCAAGATTCCTGCCCCTGGCAGGTTCCGACTACATCTTGAAGCCCACCGTGGCGCTCCTTTCCGCCGCAGCCCCCCTGCGGCGTCATGCTGGACCAATTGGCAGTACCTCCACGAGGCGGGCGTTGCAGCGCCCGTCTCGTGCTGCCTGGATGCAGGCCGTACTGTGACACCTGCGTTTCGCCGCGAAAAGAGCGCTTGAGCCCCCCACGCGTCTCCTGGACGGATGTTCGAGCCCGGGCTCCCGTCGCTGCGCAGCCCTCGCCAGACCTGCGCACCGCTCCCGGGCGTGGGGAGGGCTAGCTCGCGACGAAGGCCCGCACCCGGGCCTCGACGTTCAGCTCCGCCTCGAAGTCGGCGTCGGTCGTGTGCTGGAAGCCGACGCCCGACTCCTCGAGCAGGCCGATGAACACCTCGACGAGCTCCGCGTCGAGCTGGGTGCCGGCGACCCGCCGCAGCTCGGCGATCGCCTCCGCCTGGGAGACCGGCTCGCGGTAGGAGTCGCGGGCGGTCATGACGTCGTAGGTGTCGGCGATCGAGATCATCCGCGACAGCAGCGGGATCTCCTCGCCCCGCAGCCCGCGCGGGTAGCCGCGGCCGTCGATGCGCTCGTGGTGGCAGCGGATGATCTCGGCCACCGGCCCCAGGCCGGCGACCTTGCCCACGACCCGCGCGCCCTGGGCCGGGTGGCGCTTGACGATCTCCCAGTCCTCCGCGCTGAGCCGCCGGTCGGCGAACAGGATCCGGTCCGGGAAGATGAACTTCCCGATGTCGTGCAGCAGCCCCGCGGTGTGGACGAGGTCCTGCTGCTCCTCGCTGCACCCGATCGCCCGGGCGATCGCGCGCGCGTAGCGGGCGACGGCGGCCGAGTGGCGGGCGGTCATCTTGTCGCGCAGCGACAGCGTCTGGACGAGCGCGGCGAGGACGCCGACCTGCAGCGACGCCAGCTCGGTCGAGCGCGCCTCGAGCTGCTCGGCCCGCTCCTGGGAGATGAGCAGGGCCCGCGTGAGGTACTGGAAGGCGACGAGCGCGACGATGAGGACGACGAACGCGGCCAGGCCCGCGGCGACGTAGATGACCGAGAAGGCGAGCACGAGCGTCGCCGCGGCCAGCTCGGAGGGCAGCAGCGGGACGAGCACTGTGCGCCACTGGCGCGCCATCGGGCTGCCCTCGGCGAGGCGGAAGCCGAGCGCGGTCAGCGCGAAGTTCAGGACGATCGTGACGAGGTAGACCCCGAACACGACGAAGCCGTAGGCGGCCGAGTCGGGGTGGGCGCCGAGGTCGACGGCCCCGCGGGCGAGCAGGCCGCCGACGAGCGGGAAGATCGCGTACGTGGCGAGGTTGTTCAGCGCGTAGTTCAGCGGCGGGCGGTCGCGGACCCAGTCGAACGCCATCGTCACGAGCGCGATCGCGACGGCCGGCGCCGGGCCGAGGAAGCACATCGCCAGGACGATCGCGATGAACGCCCCCGAGAGCCGGTGGCCGCGCGTCTCGATGGTCAAGGCGTCCGACGTGAGCGCCACAATGGTCAGCACGACCAGAAGACTCAGCGGCTCCCAATCAGACGCTCGGGACGTCGCAGCAGCCACGGCAAGAGCTGCCACCAACAGCACGAGCTCCACCACGATGTGGGTCCGGCGACGCACCGCCTCGCTTATCGGCGCGAATGCGCCAGAGGTTGAGTCCCGGGCGCGCTACTGTGGCCCGCGGCCGTGACTCCGGAGCGAAGCCCCCTGAGCGTCGCCGGGTTCAAGCGCCTGGCGGCGTCCTATGGGATCAACGAGCTCGGCGACAACCTCGGAGTCGTCGCGCTGGCGATCCTGGTCCTCGACGGGACCGACTCCGCGCTCGCCACCACGGCCCTCTTCGTCTGCTCGCGCTTCGTCCCCGCGTTCGCCGCGCCGTGGCTCACCGCGCGCCTGGACCGGCTGCGCGTGAGCCGGTCGCTGCCGCTGCTCTACGCGGTCGAGGCGGCCGCGTTCGCCGCGCTCGCCGTCATCGCCGACGGGCGCTTCTGGCTGCCGGCCGTGCTCGCGCTCGCCGCCGTCGACGGCACGCTCGCGCTGACCGGCCGCGGGCTCTCGCGCGCCGCCGTCGCGGCAATCCTCAAGCCGCACCGCGCGCTGCGGCCCGGCAACGCGCTCCTCAACGGCCTGTTCGCGATCACCTCGGCCGCCGGCCCGGTCGCCGCGGGCGTCCTCGTCGCCACCGCCGGCGCCCCCGTCGCGCTGTGGGTCGACGCGGCGTCGTTCGCGCTCATCGCCGTCGTGCTCGGCACCGGGCGCGAGCTGCCCGCCGGCGCGCCCGAGGACGGCGAGACGCGCTGGGCCGCGCGAGTGCGGGCGGGGCTGGCCGCCGTCCGCGACGAGCCGATCCGCACGCTCGTCGCCGCCCAGGCCGTCGCGTTCGTCTTCTTCTTCCTCGTCATCCCGATCGAGGTCGTCTTCGCCAAGGAGACCCTCGACGCCGGCGACGTCGGCTACGGCGCCCTGCTCACCGCCTGGGGCGTCGGCATGGTCGTCGGCTCGTGGCTGTTCGCCCGCCTGCGCGACCGCTCGACGCGGGCGCTCGTCGTCGGCTCGACCGCGCTCGTCGGCCTCGGCTACCTCGGGATGGCGGGCGCGCCCGGGATCGCCCTCGCCTGCGTCGCGTCGGTCGTCGGCGGCGCCGGCAACGGCGTCCAGTGGGTCTCGGTCCTCACCGCCGTCCAAGAGGCGTTGCCCGACGCGATGCAGGCCCGGGTCGTCGGCCTGCTGGAGTCGACGGCGGCCGCGGCGCCCGGCGTCGGGTTCCTCCTCGGCGGCGTCCTCACCGCGGTCTGGTCGCCGCGGCTGGCCTACCTGGTCGCCGGCCTCGGCGTCGTCGCCGTCGCGCTGACGATGCTGCAGCGGATCGCCGCCCAGGAGCCCGCGCGGGCGTAGCGATGGACGGGCAGGGCCGCAGCGACCGCGCCGGCGCGCTGCTGACCAGCGCGCGCACGCGCCTGTCGGCGCGGATGCCGCTGCGCCGCCTGCGCCGCTCGACGCTGATGATCGTCCAGTGCGCGCTGGCCGCTGCGCTCGCCTACCTCGTCGCCGCGCACGTCGCCGACCACGGCACCCCGTTCTTCGCCCCGATCGCCGCGGTCCTCACGCTGAGCATCGCCTACGGCCAGCGGGGCCGCCGGGCGGTGGAGCTCGCCGTCGGCGTCGCCGTCGGCATCGGCGTCGGCGACCTCATCGTGCTCGCGATCGGCACCGGCTTCTGGCAGATCGGCGTCGTCGTCGCGCTCGCGATGGGCGCCGCCGTCCTCGTCGGCGGCGGGCGGCTGCTCGTCAACCAGGCCGCGGTCTCCGGGGTCCTCGTCGCCACGATCCAGGTGCCCGACGGCGGCTTCGACGCGACCCGCTTCCTCGACGCGCTCATCGGCGGCGGGGTCGGCCTGCTCGTCAACGCGCTCGTCCCGCCCGACCCGATGCGGATCGCCCGCCGGGAGCTGGACGCGCTCGTCGAGGAGCTCGCGAGCACGCTCGAGGACGTCGCCGCCGCGCTGCGGCTGCGCGACCGCGAGCGCGCCGGGGCGGCGACGGCGCGGGCCCGCGCGATCGACCCGCTGCTCGCCCGCTACGAGGAGGCGCTCGCCGTCGGGCGCGAGATGCTGACGCTCGTCCCCGCCCGCCGCCGCGGGCTGCGGCGCCTGCCCGCCTTCGAGCGGGCCGCCGCCGGGCTCGACCACGCGGTGCGCAACACGCGCGTGCTCGCGCGCGGGGCGATCCGCGCCGTCGAGCTCGACGAGCACGTCCCGCCGCTGGCGATCGACGCGATCGGCGACCTGGCCGCCGCGGTGCGCGCGATCGGCGACGGGCTCGACGACCCGGCCCGCGCCGCCGCCGCCGAGGAGGCGGCCCTCTACGCCGCCGCGCGCTCGACCGCCGCGCTCGAGCACACCGGGAACCTGTCGGCGAGCTTCATCGTCGGCCAGATCCGCTCGATGGCCGTCGACCTGCTGCGGGCGATGGGCACCGACGGCGAGGAGGCGCGCAGCGCCGTCCGCGACGCACGCGCCAGACTGAAGGTGTGACCGAACCGCAGTCGCTCACCGGGCGGCTCCTCATCGCCGCCCCGACGCTCCAGGACCCGAACTTCCGCCGGACGGTCGTCCTCGTGTGCGCCCACTCGCCCGAGGGCGCGCTCGGCCTCGTCCTCAACCGGCCCTCGCCGATCCTGGCGATCGACACGGTCCCCGAGCTCGTCGACGCGCTCGGCGGAGCCGGCGCCCGGCTGTGGGTCGGCGGCCCCGTGCAGCCCGCGGACGTCGTCCTGCTCGCCGAGTTCGACGAGCCGGGCGACGCGCTCATCGTCGCCGGCGACCTCGGCCTCGTCACCGACGGCGAGCCGCTCGAGCGCGTGGGCGACCGCACCCGGCGGCTGCGCGCGTACATCGGCCACAGCGGCTGGGGGCCGGGCCAGCTCGAGCGCGAGCTGGAGCGCGAGGACTGGATCATCGCGCCGCTCAGCGCCGGCGACCCGTTCGCCGAGGACGCCGAGAACCTGTGGCGCACGGCGCTGGAGGCGCTCGGCGGCCCGTACGCGCTCGTCGCGCGGATGCCGGAGGACCCGTCGCTGAACTGACGCGGGGCTGCGGCCGGGCCCCCGACGCGGCAAGATGCCCGCCATGTCCGAGCCGACGACGAAGTTCCTCCTGCCGGAGGACCAGATCCCCACGGCCTGGGTCAACCTGATGGCCGACCTCCCCGGCGAGCCGCTGCCGCCGCTCTCGCCCGCCACGATGCAGCCCGCCGGCCCGGAGGACCTGAGCGCGATCTTCCCGATGGCGCTCATCCAGCAGGAGGTGTCGACGGAGCCGGAGATCCCGATCCCCGAGCCCGTCCGCGAGGCCTACCGGCTGTGGCGCCCGACGCCGCTGTACCGGGCCCGCAGCCTCGAGCGCGCGCTCGATACGCCCGCCCGCATCTACTACAAGTACGAGGGCACGTCGCCGGCCGGGTCGCACAAGCCGAACACGGCGATCCCGCAGGCCTACGAGAACAAGCAGGCCGGGATCACGAAGCTGACGACCGAGACCGGCGCCGGCCAGTGGGGCTCGTCGCTGGCCTTCGCGTGCGCGCTCTTCGGCCTCGAGTGCGAGGTGTTCATGGTCGGCTCCTCGTACGACCAGAAGCCGTACCGGCGCTCGATGATGCAGACGTGGGGCGCGACCGTCCACCGCTCCCCGTCGACCCTGACGCAGGCCGGCCGCGACCAGTCGTCGCACCCGACCGGCTCGCTCGGCATCGCGATCTCCGAGGCGGTCGAGCTCGCCGTCCAGCGCGAGGACACGAACTACTCGCTCGGCTCGGTCCTCAACCACGTGCTCCTGCACCAGACGGTCATCGGGATCGAGGCGATCGCCCAGATGGAGATGGCCGGCGACGAGCCGGACGTCATCATCGCCGCCTGCGGCGGCGGGTCGAACTTCGGCGGGATCGCGATCCCGTTCCTGCGGCGCAAGCTGCGCGGGGAGTCGAGCACGCGCTTCCTCGCCGTCGAGCCGGCCGCGTGCCCGACGCTGACCCGCGGCGTCTACCGCTACGACTACGGCGACACCGCCGGGCTGACGCCGCTCATGCCGATGTACACGCTCGGCCACGACTTCGTCCCGCCGCCCGTCCACGCGGGCGGGCTGCGCTACCACGGCGACTCGCCGCTCGTGTCGGCGCTCGTCAAGGAGGGGATCGTCGAGGCCCGGGCGCTGCGCCAGAACGACTGCTTCGCCGCGGCGCTGCAGTTCGCGCGCACCGAGGGGATCATCGCCGCGCCCGAGTCGTCGCACGCGATCCGCGGCGCGATCGACGAGGCGCTCGCCGCGCGCGAGGCCGGCGAGGAGCGGGTGATCCTCTTCAACCTGTCGGGCCACGGCGACTTCGACATGGCCGCCTACGACGCCTACCTGTCGGGCTCGCTCGAGGACCCGGAGTTCTCGGAGGCCGACATGGAGGCGGCGCTCGCGCGCCTGCCGGAGACGCCGCCGGTCGGGTAGCCGGCGTCGTCGCCCCCCGCCGGCCGGCGCCCCCCCCCCGCCGGCGGGGGGGGTGGGGCCCCCCGGGGGCCC